>DATBKR010000378.1:0-16610 GCA_036555805.1 Hyphomicrobiaceae bacterium
CGGAACGTGCGCGGCCGCGCCAGCGCACGTACCGTCGCTGCCCCCAGGGCGCCCAGCATGTCGAGGAACGGGACGAGGCCGCGTCCGACCCCGGCCACCGCGCGGCCCAGCCCCGCCAGGGCCGAGACCAGCGGGTTCTCCCGGCGCGGCGCCGACAGCGGTTCGCGGTTCGCGTAGCGGATGCCGCCCAGCAGGGTGCGATAGCGCTCGGGCACCCCGGTGATCTCCGCACCCAGGTTGCGGGCCTGCCATTCGCGCACCAGGCGCTCCACCAGCCACGCGCCGTAGGTGTCGAGGGCGCGGATTTCGCGCATGTCGAGCGACAGGGCCCCGGCTTGCGACGTCCGGGCGCCGTCGATGAGGCGCTCCAGCTCGCGCGCGTTGGCGGCCGTCCATGACCCGCCGGCGGCCAGCACGAGGCGGTCATCCACGATCTGGCCGTTCAGCAGAGGCTCCAGGCTCAACGCTCCCTCCGGTCGGGCGGCCGTCCGTTCCCACGGCATCTTCCCTCATGCCTTGCCGCGGCCGAATTGCGGCGCCGCGGTTCCGCGTACCACGTCGCCTGCTGCAACCTGGGCGCGCCAAACGCGCTCAGACGCGGCACGGTTGTCATCCGCGGCGGATGTCCGGCGCGACCGTCGGCCGTCTAGGTCTTGCTCATCGTGACATTCACGCTGCGCATCCTGATGCCCTCGGTGGAGATGGTCACCGCCTGCTTGGCGCCGGCGTGGCTCACAGACATGGCACCCTTGAAGCCGCCGCCGGTCACGGACAGGCTCAGCCTGTCGCCCGTGATCCGTCCGCTGGCCTCCCCGGAGGCATTGAACGTGCGCTCCTCCCACGTGCCGATAAGCTTCTCGCCCTCCGCCGTCAGCTGCCCGCGGATCTCCACCTCGGTCGTGGCGCTGCGGCAGCGGATGGCGAGCCGCAGCTTGTCGCCGCCCCCCGTGTAGTACGCCGTACACCGGACTCCCTCCGACTGCCCGTCGTCATAGCGGATCTGCCCCTGCCCGGACCAGGAGCCGATCAGGCTGTCGAACAGCGACTCGGCGCGTGCGGTGGGCGCCAGCCATACCATCGCAATGACCAGTGCGCACGGGACGGTCCGCCGCGCCAGCGCGCGCACGAGCCGGCGCGCCGCCCCGGCGCTTGCAACGGCGCCCCCCGTGGCGCCCGATGTCTCAATCGTCTGCATCAACCTGCTCCTGACCCTGTGCACAAGCAACGACGCGAGCGCCTTCCCTAACGCACGCCGCCGCCGATGGCCAGTCGGGGCGGTGCGCTGGCGCCGCCGGCCGTCCTTGTGCCCCTGATTGGCCGCGCTGCCAACCATGTGCGACATCAGCACCGGGAGGGCCGAGCGGGATGCTCTGTGGACGGCCGTAGAAAACGGGGGCAGACCCCTTGCGCACGCGCTGCAGTTTCAATCTCGACCTTGGAGGCACGCGGTCTGACCCGACCTGGCAAGCGGGCCTGACCCGTTCACAAAGCCTTGATGTTAACTACGAATCTTTAAGAAGCGCGAACTGTCCGCGAGGAGTAGCCAGCAACCCGCATACAATTCGCCGCCCACGGCGATGCACGACGGGGCGCCACGAGCACCGCCGTTATGGACGCGTAGCGGAAACGAGCCGGGCGCGTGCCACGCTCCCCTGTCCGGCGCCTGGCTGCAGGATCGTCCCCGTGTTGAAACGAGCCGAAACGCGACGCCCCAAGGCGAAGGCTCTGCTGCGGGCTTGCCTGTGGCTGGTCGCGGCGGTGGTGGTGCTCGACGCCGGTCTGGGCTTCTGGCACCGCTACGGTTCCACCGGGCCCGGCCAGTCGACCGTCAATCAGGGGGCGCGGCCAACGCCAGCGCCGGTGCAGGTGGCCACGGTGGAGAAGAAGGATTTCCCCATCGTCCTGACCGGGCTCGGGACCGTGCAGGCCACCAACACCGTCACCGTCAGGTCGCGCGTCGACGGGCAGGTTGTGAAAGTGGCCTTCAAGGAAGGGCAGATGGTCAAGGAAGGCGACCTTCTCGTCCAGATCGATCCGGCGCCGTATCAGGCCGCCCTCGACCAGGCCGTCGCGAAGCTCGCGCAGGACGAGGCCAGCCTGAAGTTTGCCAAGCAGGACCTGGATCGCACTATCCCGCTGGCCAAGCAGGGCGTCTCCACGCAACAGCTCCTGGAGCAGCGCACCGCCAACGTCGCCAACCTCACCGCGCAGGTGCAGGCCGACAAGGCCGCCATCGACAGCGCCAAGGTCCAGCTTGCCTACACCGCGATCAGGTCGCCGTTGACAGGCCGGGCCGGCTTCCGTCTGGTCGATCCAGGCAACATCGTGCACGCCGCCGACCAGACCGGCATACTCACGATCACCCAGCTGCAGCCCATCTCCGTCATCTTCACGGCACCCGAGGACCAGCTGCCCGACATCAACGACGCCCTGAAAGGCGGTCCGCTGAAGGTGACGGCCTTCAGCTCCGACGGCCGCAGGCGGCTCGGCGAGGGCACCCTGCGGCTGGTCGACAACCGGGTGGACCCCGCCAGCGGCACCATCAGTCTGAAGGCCAGCTTCCCCAACGAGGACAACGCGCTCTGGCCGGGGCTGTCGGTGACGACGCGCCTCCTGGTGAGCACCGTGAAGAACGTCGTGGTGGTGCCCGACAGCGCCGTGCAGCGCGGCCCCAACGGCCTCTTCGCCTACGTGGTGACAGGCGACGGCAAGGCCGAACTGCGCGACCTGAAGGTGGGGCGCATCCGCGACGGCCAGGCCCTGGTGGAGCAGGGCCTCGCGCCCGGCGAGCGCATCGTCACCGCCGGACACTACCGCGTGCAGCCCGGCGCGCGGGTGGAGGTGGTAGCAGGCCCCGATCGGCCGGCGGCCGCGGCCACCACGCCGCCGCCCACCCCGGCGAGGCGGCCATGAACGGCAACCTGTCCGCGCCTTTCATCCGCTACCCCATCGGCACCTCGCTGGTGATGGTGGGCATCCTGTTCGTCGGCCTGATCGCCTACTTCAGGCTGCCGGTGGCGGCGCTCCCGAGCGTCGACTTCCCCACCATCCAGGTCTCCGCCCAGTTCCCCGGGGCCAGCGCCGAGACCATGGCCTCGTCCGTGGCGCAGCCGCTGGAGCGCCAGCTCGCCCGGATCCCGGGCGTGTCGCAGATGACGTCCACGAGCGGGCTCGGCACCACCAGCATCACCGTGCAGTTCGACCTCGACCGCAACATCGATGCGGCGGCCAACGACGTCCAGGCCGCCATCAATGCCGCCGGCGGACAGCTGCCCCAGCAGCTGCCGTCGCCGCCCGTCTACCGCAAGGTCAACCCCGCCGACTCGCCCATCCTCATCATGTCGGTGACCTCGGACACGCTGCCCCTGATCGAGCTGGACGACAACGCCGACATCAAGCTCGCCCAGCAGATCAGCCAGCTCTCGGGCGTGGGCCAGGTGACGATCGGCGGCGAGCAGAAGCCGGCCATCCGTGTCCAGATCGACCCCGCCCGGCTGGTGGCCAAGAACCTGTCGCTGGAGGACGTGCGAAACCGGCTGGCGATCACCACGGTCAACTCTCCCAAGGGCAGCATCGACGGCGAGGTGCGCAGCTACACCATCTACGCCAACGACCAGCTGACCGCCGCGGATGCCTGGAACGACGTGATCATCGCCTACCGCAACGGCGCGCCGCTGCGCGTGCGCGACATCGGCCAGGCCGTGGCCGGCCCGGAGGACGCCAAGAAGGCGGCGTGGGCCTCGGGCAAGCGCGGCGTGTTCCTCATCGTCTTCAAGCAGCCGGGTGCCAACGTCATCAGCACGGTCGACCGCATCAAGGCGGAGCTGCCGCGCCTCAGGGCAGCCATGCCGCCCGCCGTCAACGTCGCAATTCTGAGCGACCGCACCCAGACCATCCGGTCCTCGGTCAGGGATGTTCAGTTCACCCTGCTCCTGGCCATCACCCTGGTGGTCGCCGTGATCTTCGTCTTCCTGCGCACGGTGTGGGCCACTCTCATTCCCAGCGTCACGGTGCCCCTGTCGCTGCTCGGCACGACGGCGCTCATGTACCTGTTGGGCTACAGCCTCGACAACATCTCGCTGATGGCGCTCACCATCTCGGTCGGGTTCGTGGTGGACGACGCCATCGTCGTGCTGGAGAACATCGTGCGCCACGTCGAGAGGGGTATGCGGCCCCTGCAGGCGGCCTACGAGGGCTCCGCCGAGATCGCCTTCACGGTGCTCTCCATCAGCATCTCGCTCGTGGCGGCCTTCATTCCGCTCCTGCTGATGGGAGGCATCATCGGCCGTCTGTTCCGCGAGTTCGCCGTCACCGTGGCGATGTGCATCGGCGTCTCGGCGTTCGTCGCGCTGAGCCTGACGCCGATGATGGCATCGCGCTTCCTGCGCGCGCGATCGGAGGAGCGGCACGGGCGCCTCTATCGCCTCACCGAGCGCGGCTTCGATGCGCTGCTCGGGGCTTACGAGCGCGGCCTCGATGTCGTGCTCCGGCACCGGTTCACCACCCTGTGCGTGTTCCTCGCCACTCTCACGGCCACCGGCTGGCTGTTCATCACCATCCCCAAGGGCTTCTTCCCGCAGCAGGACACCGGCCTCATCACCGGCATCTCGGAGGCCGGCCAGGACGTGTCGTTCAAGGAGATGATGCGCCGCCAGGAAGCGCTGGGCGAGATCATCAGCAGCGACCCGGCGGTGGCGACCTACGCCATGGCGATCGGCGTCAGCGGGTCGACGGCGACACTCAACACGGGGCGCTTCTACATCACGCTCAAGCCGCACAACGAGCGCGACGCCTCCGCCTTCCAGGTCATCGCCCGCCTGCGTCCGCAGCTGGAGAAAGTGGAGGGCGCGAGGCTGTTCCTGCAGGTTGCGCAGGACGTGAACGTGGGTGGCCGCATCGCGCGCACGCAGTTCCAGTACACCCTGCAGGACGCCAACCTCGACGAGCTGAACGCGTGGGCGCCCAAGGTCCTCGACAAGATGAAGACGTTGCCCGAGCTGCGCGACGTGGCCACCGACCAACAGATGTCCGGCACCACGCTCACGCTCACCATCGACCGCGATCAGGCCTCCCGCTACGGTCTCACGCCGCAGATGATCGACGACACGCTGTATGACGCCTTCGGCCAGCGCCAGGTGGCGCAATACTTCACCCAGCAGAACAGCTACCACGTGATCCTGGAGATCCTGCCGGAGCTGCAGGGCGACGTGGGAAGCCTCGACAAGATCTACATCAGGTCGCCGACCACCGGGCAGCAGGTGCCGTTCGCCACTTTCGCGAAATGGACCACGCGCGAGACTGCGCCGCTCTCGATCAGCCACCAGGGCCAGTTCCCCGCCGTCACCATCAGCTTCAACCTGGCACAGGGGGTGGCGCTCGGCACCGCCACCGACGCGATCCACAGGGCCGAGCGCGACATGCAGATGCCGGCATCGCTGATCGGCACCTTCCAGGGCAACGCCCAGGCGTTCGAGCAGTCTCTGACCACCGTGCCCCTCCTGATCGCGGCCGCCCTGTTCGTCGTCTACCTGATCCTGGGTATCCTCTACGAGAGCTACATCCACCCGCTCACGATCCTTTCGACGCTGCCCTCGGCGGGCGCAGGTGCGATCGCCACCCTCATGCTGTTCGGCTTCGACTTCAGCCTGGTGGCGATGATCGGCGTGATCCTGCTGATCGGCATCGTCAAGAAGAACGGCATCATGATGGTGGACTTCGCCATCACGGCCGAACGGGACGAGCGTCTGTCGCCGACCCAGGCGGTGCGCAAGGCGGCGCTGCTGCGCTTCCGACCCATCATGATGACGACGGCAGCGGCGCTGCTCGGCGCCGTGCCCCTGATGCTCGGCCACGGCGCGGGTGCCGAGATCCGCCAGCCGCTCGGCTACGCCATGGTGGGGGGCCTGCTCGTGAGCCAGGCGCTGACGCTGTTCACGACGCCTGTCATCTACGTCTACCTCGACCGCCTTTCCAGCTACCTGACTGGCGCCCGGCCGGTCGCTGGCGCGCAGGAGGAGCAAGCCGAAGCCGGGCGCTCCGCCGCAGAGTGAGGCGGTCGACCCGGAGCCGGTGGCCGGTCGGCGTCGGACTCTCGCGGAAGCCCCGCCAATCCAAATGCAGCTCTTTGGCGGCCGGGGGCCGGTCCCGACCGACCGGCCGGTCGGGCAACAGGCCCGACACGGATTGGCCGCAGGCTGCAGAGCTGCCGCTCAAGGCGGCGGCATCCCCAGCGGGGGTAGGAAAGATCCCGCCACGGAAATCGGGAATTTGGCGGCGTGGCCGGAATTTCAACAGCCGTCGAAAATGTGGCGCAATCGCCTGGGAAGTGTGACCTGCCCGCGCTTGCAGGATGCGGAGCAAACCCGTTATGTGGCTGCGCAACACCTTCCAGGCGGGAGCAACAGCCCCAGCGATGCCGCGCCCCAGCAAGACGCGCCACGCATCGGCCGCCGCCGCATCCGGCGCGCCGATGTTCGATCTCAACACTCATATTGCGACCAAGGTGGCCGTTTTTGCCAACCGGCTGTCGCGCTCCGCGTCGCGCTTCTATCGCGCGCGGTACGGCATCGGCGTCGTCGAGTGGCGGCTGACGATGTTCATCGGCTGCGCGCGCGAGACGTGCGCGAACCGCATCTGCCGCGAGACCGATCTCGACAAGGGCGCTGTCAGCCGCAGCCTGAACGTCCTTGAACGCATGGGAATCGTCAGCATCAGGGAGGACGGCACCGACAGCCGCCGCAACAAGGTCTCGCTCACGGCCAAGGGCCGCACCTTGTACGACCGGATGGTGCCGGTCGCCATCGAGCGCCAGCGCGAGCTGGTGGCGGGGCTGACGGACGAGGAGGTCGCGATGTTCGCCGACCTGGTGGATCGCATGCAGGCGCGGGTGTCGGACGGCGCGCCTGCGAACAGCGAGCCGTTGCCCAAGCCGCGTCCGGCAGTCCGCGCCCGCGGCAAGCGCAGCCCCGGACGCGACGGCCCGCCGCGGCGCCCGGCCGCCGCCCCGTAGGTCGCGTCTCCCACGGACTTCGCCAGGCCTTCGCCGGGCCAGCGGCTATCGCTCGACCCAACCTGCGATGCTAGGATCGTCGCGGCCCGACGTTTCCGCGCCGCGATGAGGAGGGCATACCATGGGCTGGTCGATCAGGCTGTTCAGCGTTGCCGGCACGGCCGTGCGCATCCACCTGACGTTCTTCCTGCTGCTCGCCTTCTATGCCCTTCTCGGCTGGAGGCTGGGAGGGGCGCCGGGGGCCGTCGATCTCGTCGCCTTCATCGTCCTTCTGTTCGTTTGCGTCGTGCTGCACGAGTTCGGCCACGTGTTCGCCGCACGCGCCTATGGCATCCGCACCTCCGATGTCACGCTGCTGCCCATCGGCGGCGTCTCCTCGCTGGAGCGCATGCCGGAGAAGCCAGGCCAGGAGATCGTGGTCGCCCTCGCCGGCCCCGCAGTGAACCTCGTCGTCGCCGCACTCCTTGCCGTGGCTCTGGGCGCGAGCTTCGATTTCGGGCAGATGGCGCAGTTCGACGATGCCGGAGCCTCGCTTCTGGGCCGCGTCGCCGCGGCCAATGTGGCGCTGTGCGTCTTCAACCTCATTCCAGCGTTCCCGATGGACGGCGGACGCGTGCTGCGGGCACTGCTCGCCATCCGTCTCGGCTACACGCGCGCGACGCGGGTGGCGGCCACCATCGGCCAGGGGCTGGCGTTCGTATTCGCTCTGCTGGGCTTGCTTGGCGGCGGTCCTATCCTGATCCTGATCGCGGTGTTCATCTTCCTCGCCGCCAGCGGCGAGGCCGGCTACGTGCAGGCGCGCGACTACACCCGCGGCTACCTGGCCTCGCATGCGATGATTACGTCGTATCAGACGCTGGGGCCGTCCTCCATCGCCGACGATGCCGCCGCCCTGCTGCTGCGCACGACCCAGCAGGAGTTCCCGGTGGTGGACGGCGCCGGCGTCATGCGCGGCGTGCTCACGCGCGATGCCCTGATCGGCGCGCTGCAGAAGACCGGCGGCACCACCCCGGTGCTGGAGATCATGGAGCGCGACATTCCTACGGTGCCCGAGAACGCCTGCCTCGATAATATCTTCCAGCGCGTGCAGCGCTCGCCGGCGCGGCTGGTGGGCGTCGTCGGTCCGGGCGGGCGGCTCGTAGGCTACATCACGGCCGAGAATCTCTCCGAGCTCATTATGATCCAGTCCTCGCGCGCGTCGGGCCCCCCGGGGCCGACCGGGCGCCCCGCACCACGCGCCTCTTAGGCAAAGTTTCCAGACCGAACCAACGGTTGACCGGTGTCCCTTGTGTCCGCTCTTGATATTCTCCTGCCTGACAGTTCGTTGCGCGGTGAGGTTTGACCGTTCCGGTCCTGGGCTGCGCGTCCCCTTTCACGGAGCACGCGCCATGATAAATCGTCTGGAAATCAGGCGGCGCGCCGAATCGAGATGATGACTGCCGCACCTCCGGCGAGACTGGTGAGAGGGATCAACCAAGAATTGATTGCAGGGAGCGTCGAAGCGGGCAGCAGAAATCCACTGGCAAGACTGGCTACAAGCCACAACAGTCCGCTGCTGTGTGGCCAGTGACCCACGCCCGCGATTGCCACAAGCAAGCCGAGCCCCGCGGCAGCAATGGGAAAATGCTTGTCCTCAGGGTCAGAGGAGATTGCGCACGCAGCCGGGACCGAGCCGTGATGCTTCTGTGCTCCTACCCCGTCCGTGATCTCTTCAGCGGGCGCCGGGGCATCAGCTGCGTGCCCCCGCATGTCCAGCGCTATCTCCGCAGGCGTCAAAGCCCGCGAGTAGATACTCACACCGCGGATCAGGCCGACGAACTCATATCCTGTGGAATCGCTCCTCCTTCCAATGTAGACCGGCAACCGCGAGCTGTGCAGAGCGCTTGTCACTGTGCCGAGAAGGAAGCCATTGTCTTGTTGCCCATTCAAGAAGACGTCCAATCTGCGCGCTTCACCGTCGTAGACCCCAGCGATGTGATACCAGGTGCCCGCCGCGAGGGGCGTTGCTCCATAACGTATCGCCGACCGTCCGCATTCGTTCGCTATCTTGAATCCGATGGTGCGTGGACCGCGGTCAACGGTTGTATCCAGCTGGTAGCCAGCAACCCCGTTGTTCAGGCTCGACACTATCGCCGCGTCATCCGCGGGATAGGAAGTGGAATTGATCCACGCGGTGACCGTCATGCTCCCGGCAAGCCGAAGTGCTGTCGGATTTCCAAAGTCCACATAGTCTCGTGCACCATCGAACAGTACCGCTCGACCGGTGCCGTCATCGGCTCGGTTCGGCTCCTCGCTGAACCTGCCGTCGAGTCGGTGCCCCGACGAGTCTGCAACGCTGCGGCCTCTGAGTTCGCCGAGCCCCCAATGAGCCTCCAACCTCCCTGGCAAGCGCACACCCCGAGGACTGGGCGCAGGCGCATTAGCCGATGTCGTCCATACGCCAGCAATGGTTGCACCAGCCAACAGCGCGGCGATTTTGGATTCGCCTTTTCTCAGCAAAAGGACAGGTCGGCGAATATTCCAGTGGGAGGCGATCGCCATCCCCACGATTGCGCCCGCAACGTTTGCAAGGACGTCGACGACCGACGGATCCCGGTGCACCATCACGAGCTGCGCGGTCTCCGCGAAGGCCGCGAGAAAGGCCGCGGTCGCGACGGCGCAAAATGGCCCGAGGTCCCGTAGCACAATCCCCACCGGCACGTACCCGAGGACGTTCGCCAGCGCATCGAGCGTTAGCCAGGCGGAAAAGCTGAAACCCGAGAACTCGTAGCTCGGCGAACGCAACTCCACCGGAATAGCGGTCGCGGCCAAAACAATCACGATGACCGGAACTCGCAGCTCTAGGCTTTCGGCTGGCCGGGTGCGGATAAAGGTCAGCAATGTAGCCTCGCGATCCGTTCCCGGTCAGTCGGCACCGATTTGGGCCTCGGGGCTCGTCCTCTCGCAAACCACGGCAAACTAGGTCTAAGCCTTCGTAGTGGTCAAGACGCTGAGCACCTCGGTGCCGGAGACCCCGTAGAACAGCAGCGAGGCCGCGACCAGAGCCCACAGCCTGGCGCTCCTGGGCACCGCATAGAACGTGAGCAGTGCGGCCGGCAGAAAAAAGAGGAGAAACTCGAGCGAATTGAAATTCAAAGGTGCCCCGGCATCGAAACCACGTCGATTGTATCGCGATAGAATAGCCCAAAGCCTCGGGCGTGCGAAGCGGCTGGAGGCTGCCCGGGACTGCTCCGAGACCGCGCCCGCAGGCTGCGCGGAGGCTGAAACTCGGCGCCGGCCCCCCGCGGGAGAATCACCCCTTCACGTTGCGGAACCGATCGCGCCGCCCCGATGGCTCACCGGGCGGGCGATGGCCGGGTGCGACGAATCATGTTAGTCGTCTTCCATGTCAGCTGTCCTACATAAGTCAGCGTGACGACGGGTTCGGCTTTGTGAGGCAGCACAATGCGAAACAGCCGCGACGGCGACCTGCGGTTCGAAAAAGCGTTGTGGCGTCACGGCTGCATCGTCCTGGCCATCTGCGTACTGGCGGCGCTGATTTCATCTCCAACCGGCTGGTGAGGCCCAGGTCGCACCCAGGGCGCACCGACACGCGGGGCACCGCCGGACATGGCCAAGGCGAAAATCACGGAGCGTGTAATCGACACGCTGCGGAGCGCCTCGCGGCGCACCGGCAAGTCGGCGTTCTTGTGGGATACGGAATTGCGCGGTTTCGGCCTGCGCGTCTCGGCCAGCGGCCACGGCACGTGGCTCGTGCAGAAGTGGATCGGCGGCCGGCGCGGCAAGCTCAAGCGGATCGCCATCGGCCACCTGCCGCCGATGACGGTGGAGGAGGCCCGCCTCAAGGCGCGCAGCGGCGCGCTGCGTGCCATTGAAGACGCGGTTTTGGGGAAGTTGCACGTGACGGCATCGCCAACGGGGAACGTGCAGCCGGAAGAGTTCGGCAAGACTCCCCCCACACCTTCTTGCCGGACCTAGGACGGCGGCGCCGAGGCCTCTCTCTCCCCGGCGCCGCTGTTCTGTTTGGCCCTGCCTGCGGGCTGGGCGGCGCTATTCGCGCCGCTCCTTTTCCAGCTCCACGGTGCGGCGGTCGACATAGGCACCGATCACCTTGGTGAGGTCCTCGATCTTGTCCTGGAAGAAGTGGTTGGCATCGGGCACCACGGCGTGCTCGATCTTGACGCCCTTCTGCACCTTGGTCTTGGCGGCCAGTTCGGCGATGGAAGCCGAAGGTACGACCCGGTCCTTGTCGCCGTTAACCATCACGCCGGACGCCGGACAGGGGGCCAGGAAGGTGAAGTCGTAGAGGTTGGCGGGAGGGGCCACGCAGATGAAGCCGTCGATCTCCGGACGCCGCATCAGGAGCTGCATGGCGATGTAGGTGCCGAACGACACCCCGGCGATCCAGCAGAAACGCGAATCCGGGTTCTGCAGCTGCAGCCAGTCGAGCGCCGAGGCAGCGTCGGCCAGCTCGCCGGGGCCGTTGTCGAAGTAGCCCTGGCTGCGCCCGACGCCCCGAAAGTTGAAGCGCAGCACCGAGAACCCGCGCTCGGCGAACATGTAATAGAGCGCGTAGACCACCTGGTTGTTCATGGTGCCGCCGAACTGCGGATGCGGGTGCAATACCAGGGCGATGGGGCTGCCCGAGGTCGCCTCGTGGTGATAGCGGGCCTCGATGCGCCCGGCGGGCCCGTTGATGATCAGCTCAGGCATGAGGGTTGTTCAGGCTCCGGTCATGGGGGACGACCGGGGTCAGACCCCTGGCTTCGACCTAAGACTATGCTAGGGCACTTCAGGCCAGGGGTCTGACCCCGCTCACAAGGCTGGCGCACAGCAAAATAGTTGACTTGCTGGCTCGGATTTCCATATATCCGTTAGAGTTAGAGCAGTTCGAAAGAGAGCCGTACCCTCCGAGCCGCCCCAACGCGCTCTGCGGCGGGTCTCATAGCACGGCCAGGGGTGGCAGATGCAAGAGGCTCCTTTGAACTGCCGAGTCTTGTGAGGACGTTGTGGAGCTGAACACCAAAGGCCGGTACGCGGTGACGGCCATGGCCGATCTCGCGAAGTTCGCGGCCGGCGCGGCAGTGCCGCTGTCGGCCGTCGCCGAGCGCCAGCGCATCTCCCTGGCCTACTTGGAGCAGCTGTTTGTCAAGCTGCGCCGGGCGGGGCTGGTCATGAGCGAGCGCGGGCGCGCGGGCGGCTATCGCCTCGGCCGGCCTGCCGACCAGATCAGCGTGGCAGAGATCATGCGCGCCGTGGACGAGGGCGTGCGCATGACGCGCTGCGGCGGGGAGGATGCGGCGCCGTGCGTGCCCGGCGACCGCTGTATCACGCACGGGCTGTGGGATGCGCTGGGCGAGCAGATCGCGTGGTTCCTGGACAGCGTCACCGTGCACGACGTGGTGAACGGAACTGCGCCCGCCAAGATCGGCCGGCAGGTGGCGGTGGACTTCTTTGCGCTGCCCGAGATGGGGTCGGACCCCTCGCTGCTGGCGCTGCTGCTGAAGCGCGACGCCCGGCCTGAGGGGATCGATGCTTCGCCCGGCGCGGTACCGAGCGTGATTGGCGAGCAATGAGCGGCGCACGCACATATCTTGACTGGAACGCCGGTGCGCCCCTGCGCCCAGAGGCCCGCGCGGCCGTGATGGCGGCGCTCGATGTGACGGGCAACCCATCCTCGCCGCATAGCGAGGGGCGGCGCGCGCGCGCCATTGTCGAGGATGCGCGCGAACAGGTGGCCGCCCTCGTCGGCGCCAGGCCGGCCGAGGTGGTCTTCACCAGCGGGGCCACGGAAGCCAACAACGCCGTCGTGACCGGCGGGTGGGATACGGTGCTGCTGGCCCGAATCGAGCACGATTCGGTGCTTGCCCCGGTGCGCGGCCTGGAGGGGAATGGCAGGAGGCGCGTGCTGGAGTTGGCTGTCGATGCCAATGGCGTGCTCGACCTGGGGAGCCTGGACGAGCGCACACGCCAAGCCAGGGAGGCGGGTGCCGGCAGATCGCTCCTCACGCTGCAGCTCGCCAACAACGAAACCGGTGTCGTGCAGCCGGTCGCGGCTGCCGCCGCGGCGGCGCGGCGGCAGGGGCTGTCGGTGCATACCGACGCGGTGCAGGCCGCCGGGCGCATTCCGGTAAGCCTTGCGCCGCTTGGCGTCGACTACCTGAGCCTGTCGGCGCACAAGCTGGGCGGCCCGAAGGGGGTTGGCGCGCTCGTCGTCCGCGAAGGGGCGGCGCTGCCCCCGTTCATCGCCGGCGGGGGGCAGGAGCGCCGGCGCCGGGCCGGGACCGAGAACGTGCCGGCCATCGCCGGGTTCGGCGCCGCGGCCCGCGCCGCCGTACGCGACCTCGAGACCGTAGACCGCGTGCGCGCGCTGCGCGACCGCATCGAAGCCGAAGTCAGGGCGGCCACGCCGTCCGCCGTGGTGATCGGCGTCGACGCCGAGCGGCTGCCCAATACCGCCAGCGTGACGCTGCCCGGCGCCAGTGCCGAGACGCTGGTGATCGCGCTCGACCTTGCCGGCGTCGCCGTGAGCGCCGGTGCGGCCTGCTCGTCGGGCAAGGTGGGCGCAAGCCACGTGCTGGAGGCCATGGGCCTGGAACCCGCCCTGGCCCGCGCGGCGATCCGCGTGAGCCTGGGCTGGAGTTCGACGGAGCGCGACGTGGCGGCTTTTGCCGGGGCGTGGGCCCAAGTGGCAGCCCGTGCCGCCGCGCGACATCGCGAGCGGGCCGTGGCCTGAGAGCAGGATTGGAATTAGAGAGAGACGATCATGGCCGCTGTGCAAGAGACCATCGATCAGGTGCGACGCATCGACGTCGACCAGTACAAGTACGGCTTCGAGACCGCCATCGAGGTGATCAAGGCCCCGAAGGGCCTGAACGAGGACATCGTCCGCTTCATCTCGGACAAGAAGGGTGAACCGGCCTGGATGCTGGAATGGCGGCTGGGCGCCTACCGCCGCTGGGTGCAGATGGCCGAACCCACTTGGGCCCGCGTCAGCTACCCCAAGATCGACTTCCAGGGCATCCACTACTACGCCGCTCCCAAGTCCATGGACGGGCCGCGCAGCCTGGCCGAGGTGGACCCCGAGTTGCTGCGCACCTACGAAAAGCTCGGCATCCCGCTCAAGGAGCGCGAGGTGCTGGCCGGTGTGCAGGGCGCCCGCGTGGCCGTGGACGCGGTGTTCGACAGCGTCTCGGTGGTCACCACCTACAAGCAGGAGCTGGCCAAGGCCGGCGTGATCTTCTGCTCCATCTCCGAGGCCCTGCGCGAGCACCCCGAGCTGGTGCGCAAGTACCTGGGCTCGGTCGTGCCGCAGGGCGACAACTTCTACGCCGCTCTCAACTCTGCGGTATTCTCCGACGGCTCGTTCGTCTACGTGCCGCCTGGAGTCCGCTGTCCGATGGAGCTTTCCACCTACTTCCGCATCAACGAGAAGCAGACCGGCCAGTTCGAGCGCACGCTCATCATCGCTGACAAGGGCGCCTACGTGAGCTATCTGGAGGGCTGCACGGCACCCACGCGCGACGAGAACCAGCTGCATGCGGCCGTGGTGGAGCTGATCGCGCTGGACGACGCCGAGATCAAATATTCAACGGTGCAAAACTGGTATCCGGGAGACAAGGACGGCAAGGGCGGGGTTTATAACTTCGTAACCAAGCGCGGCGATTGCCGGGGCCGGAACTCCAAGATCAGCTGGACGCAGGTCGAGACCGGCTCGGCGATTACCTGGAAGTATCCAAGCTGCATCCTGCGCGGTGACGGCTCGCGCGGCGAGTTCTATTCGATTGCGGTCTCCAATGGCCACCAGCAGGTTGACAGCGGCACCAAGATGATCCACCTGGGCTCCAACTCGTCGAGTCGCATCATCTCCAAGGGAATCGCCGCGGGACGCTCGCAGAACACCTACCGCGGGCTGGTCTCGGCGCACCGCAAGGCCAGGAACGCGCGCAACTTCACCAACTGCGACAGTCTGCTGATCGGCGACAGGTGCGGCGCGCATACGGTGCCCTACATCGAGGCCAAGAACGCTTCGGCCCATTTCGAGCACGAAGCCACCACGTCCAAGATCTCCGATGACACCCTGTTCTACTGCCGGCAACGCGGCCTGAGCGAGGAGGAGGCGGTGGCGCTGATCGTCAACGGCTTCGTGCGCGACGTGCTGCAGCAGCTGCCCATGGAGTTCATGGCCGAGACGCAGAAGCTGATCGGGGTCAGCCTGGAAGGGAGCGTGGGCTGATGGCCGAATGCTGGTTCAAGCCGCATGCCTACGGCTACGGCGCCACGCCCAGCGGCTGGCAGGGCTGGGCTGCGGTCGGCGTCTACGCCGCGGTCGTGTTTGCGCTGAGCCTGTCGCTGGCGACTTGGCCCGCGGACCTGCCAGACGGGCCTGCGGCATGGCAGGTCGCGACATGGCTCGTTATGGTTGGATTGCTGACCTTCGGCTTCCTGCGGCTCTGCCGGGCGAAGACTGACGGCGAGTGGAAATGGCGCTGGGGAAGCAGCGCTGACAAGCCTGGAACGGTTCAAGCCGGGCGACATGAACGGGGATCGGGGGGCGTCCAAGGAACGCCCCGGATGCAGTAAGGGGCCATTTGCAGGAGACGGCAATGCGTGATGCGGTGGAAGTAGCGATGCCCATGTCTACGGCGCGGCTGCGGCGCGAGCTGAGCGAGCAGGAATGCCGGCGACGCAACGCACTGTCGAAGAGCATTCCGGGCTTCGCCCTGCGCTCTGGCGACGAGGGCACCGTGCTGGAGACGCTGGGCAACAACGAGGCGTTCCTGGTGGAGTTCAATCGCAACGGCAAGGCCAAAAACGGCGAGTGCGACTGGCTGGGCGTGCTCTACCCCGCGGAGATCGAAGTGGTGGACCGGCAGGGGTGAAATGGGGTCAGACCCCTGACCTCGACACTGGACTTGAAAACGAAGGTATGCGTCAGGGGCAAGAGAAGGGGTCAGACCCCTGACCTCGATGTTAGACTTGGAAAACGAGCGCATGCGTCAGGGGTCTGACCCCTTTGTGAGAGTGAGCGATGCTGGAGATCAAGAACCTGCACGTGAGGCTGGCCGAGGAGGGAACGCCCATCCTCAGAGGCCTGAGCCTCACCGTCCCCAAGGGACAGGTGCACGCGATCATGGGCCCCAACGGCTCAGGCAAGTCCACGCTGGCCTATGTGCTGGCCGGGCGTGACGACTACGAGGTCACCGAGGGCGAAATCGTCTGGAACGGCGAGAGCGTGCTGGAGATGGAGCCCGACGAGCGGGCCGCCAAGGGCGTCTTCCTGGCGTTCCAGTACCCGCTGGAGGTTCCCGGTGTCGCCACCATGACGTTCCTGCGCACCGCCGCCAACGCGCTGCGCAAGGCGCGGGGCCAGGGCGAACTCACCACGCCGGAGTTCCTGAGGCTCGTGCGCGAGGACGCCGCGCGCCTCGGCGTCTCGGACGAGATGCTGAAGCGTCCACTCAACGTCGGCTTCTCGGGCGGCGAGAAGAAGCGCATGGAAATCCTGCAGATGGCCGTGCTCCGGCCGACGCTGTGCGTGCTCGACGAGACCGATTCGGGTCTCGACATCGACGCCGTGCGGGTGGTGGCCGAGGGCGTC
>DATBKR010000379.1:0-8284 GCA_036555805.1 Hyphomicrobiaceae bacterium
GCCTTCTTGTCCTCGCGCAGACCATTCCAGCTGCCCGGTCCGCCCCAGTAGTCGATGAAGGTCTGCATGCCGCCGGCGTAGTCGCCGCAGATGACGCCACGGTTGACGGCCGCCGCGACGGATCGGATTTCGTCGAGCAGAGACGCTTCAGCTCCCTCGGCGTCCTTCAGGATATGAAATGCGCTCGGCTCGATGAGCGTGAGCGAACGCAGGCGTTCGGGGTGGCTCAGGGCGAACCTGAGCGCTACGCCGCCACCGTAGGAGTGACCGACGAGGTGGAATGGCGCGCCGTCCGGGCACGCTTCGTGGATGGTTGCGGCTTCCTCAGCAAGGCTCAGCGGGCCGGCGCCATGCCAGCGCACTCGTTTGCCATGGCCCCGAAGGTCGAGCGGCACCGGGTGGAAGTTTGCCAAATGTTCCGTGAGAGGTTTCCATTGTCGCGCGGAACTCGCCGAGCAGGGAACCAGTACGATCCGATCGAGTGCCTGTGGAGCGGCAATGGCTGACCCATTGCCCTCGCAAGATGACACCGGATGTTCCTCAGGCTGCGAGTTGCCTAGTCGCTTCACCACTTCGGGACGGTCGTCGCAGTGCCAGCAATCATCTGGACGGCGCATCGCATCATCCTCGAATTCGAGAGGGCCGAACCGGACCTGGCGCCGGAGCACTCGGCCAACAGGCTCGCCCTGCCGAATTGCTCGAATGTCCCGCGCTGAGAAGCCGAGACTGGACAACCGCGCATCGGTGAGCCATGCCCCGTAGGGCAGAACCTGCGGCTCAGTGCCCTGAGATCGAAGAGTCAGAATGCTGCCCATGGTCGCGTCCGAATGCTCCATTGACGGCGAACAACTCAAAGTCGCTTCGCCTTTTCGGGGATCGTCGTGGCAGTGCCGCCCATCATCCGGACGACGCATGGGCATCATCCTCGAATTCAAGAAAGCCGAACCGGAACGTGGCATCGGAGAACGCTGGACCGCTCGGGGTGGGTGCCGCGCGGGTACTTTCCGTGCTGGGCTGCACAATCACCTTGATGGTCGGGATCGGAGCAGCGGCTCCACGCACGCGTGAAACCACGGTCAGAGACAGCACCCCTGCTCCCATGATTGCGAGAGCAAATATCCATCGCGACAGCCCCAGGGCCGCGGCAGCGACGGCCATCGCTGCCGCAGCCACACGATGTGGAAAGCCTGGCACGTGTGTGCCTCATCCTCATTCAGAACCAGGGGCCTGTCGGGCCTTGTCGCCGGCTCCCACATAGGGCCAAACTGGAGACAGCTGCTTGGAGCCAACCTGGATTCTTGCTGGAGAGAGCTTGAATCTTGGCTGTGGGACTTTGACCATTGCGCCATGGGCACACCGGCAAGTCCCCAGGTGGACCTCACGTGTGGTCGGCCCGGCAGTTCTGGACGGCGCCAGACCGGCCGCTGCGGAAAGCAGCCGCCGCAGGCGCGCCCAGGGCTACGGCAGCAACGGCCGCCATTGCGGCGACGGCACGAGGTGGAAAGCCCGGCATGTGTGCTGCATCCTTCTTCAGAACCAGGGCACGGCAGATCTTGTGGCCGGCGCCCAGACAGGGCCAAAGCCGAGACCCGCTGCTTGGAGCCAAGCTGGATTCTTATTGGAGAGAACTTGAAGTCTTGCCCGTCGGCCCCTAACCATGGAGGCATGGGTCTAGGGACAAGTGCCTGCCCGGAGAGGCGGCGTTCCGCAAGGAGCGCCAAACGATGATTCTTCGGCTCAAGGATTGCTTGATCGATACGGACACCTACGAAATTCGGCGCGGCGACAGCGTCCGATCCCTCGAGCCGCAGGTCTTCGACCTGCTCATCCTGCTGATCGAGAATAGGCACCGGCTCGTTAGCAAGCACGAGATCATCGAGCGCATTTGGAACGGAAGAGCCGTGTCCGACGCCGCGCTCAGTAGCCGCATCAAGTCTGCGAGACAAGCCCTCGGTGACAGCGGCGCCTCGCAAGAGCTGATACGTACCGTACGCGGCAGAGGATTTCGTTTCGTCGCCGAGGTTTCTGCGACCGACGAGGCTGCGACATCTCGGCGAGGGGTTGGCTGGGTCGATGCCGCGTGCAAGGCTCCACTTCGCTCTGGTGAAGGCGAAATCCGCGAGGCGCAATTCGCTTCTCTCGCAAACTCACTGGAGATGGGCGAGGGGCGCGATCGAAAATTTCCCAGACAGCCTTCGGTCGCCGTGCTGCCGTTCGTTTCGCGGCGAGCTTCGATCGCGGTCATGCCTTTCGAGGCCGAGCCTTCCACCGAACGAGCTCTTGCAGATGGATTGAGCTACGATATTACGGTTGGACTGGCCAAGCTGCGCAGCCTCCTTGTCATTGCCCAGGGGACAACGTTTGCGCTGCGCGATGGTGGGATTCGCGGGCCCGAAGCCGCAACCCTGCTCGGCGTGAACTATGTAGCTACGGGGGCTGTGCGAAGAGACGGGTCAAGGATCCGCATCGGCTTTCATCTGTGCGACCATGACAGTGGTCGCCTCGTCTGGACTGATGACCATGAGGTGCGTGGCGACGACGCATTCCAGGCGCCCGGAACCATTGCTGAGCGCATCGTGTCATGCCTCGAGGCGGAGATTCAGCTCGCGGAGAGTAACCGCGCCATCATCAAGCCGCCGAACTCGCTCAATGCCTGGGAGGCCCATCACCGAGGCCTTTGGCACATGTATCGATTTACAGAACCTGACAACGATGAAGCTCAAAGGCTGTTCCGGCGCGCTATTGCATTGGACCCTACCTTTTCGCGCCCCTACGCAGGGCTGTCTTTCACCCACTGGCAAAATGCGTTCACCTTTAGGCCCGCGGAAAGACAGTCGGAGGCCGATCACGCTTTCGATGCAGCCGGCCGCGGCCTGCAGGCAGATCCCCGCGATCCTGCTGCGCACTGGGCTATGGGGCGGGCCCTCTGGCTTCGCAAAGACGACGCCGCATCATTGAAGGCGCTCGATGATGCGGTCGCCTTGAGTCCCAGTTTCGCGATGGCTCACTACACACGCGGCTTCGTTGACGCTCAGACTGGGGACGCAGGAGCCGCAATCTTGGCGTGCGATTTCGCCCGGCAGCTCAGTCCATTCGATCCGATGTTGTACGCCATGTACTGCGCGCGAGCTTTCGCCCTCGCGCGCCTCGGACGATACGAGGAAGCGGCTGAGTGGGCCGCCAGAGGTGCACGCAAGCCCAATGCGCACGTGCAGGCGCGCGGGGCTTCAGCTCTCATCCTGGCCATCGCTGGGAAGTTGGATGATGCCTTGCGGCAGGTCGGCATTGTTCGCCGCTTGCGACCGACATACACAATCGAGGATTTCTTCTTTTCATATCGCGTTGTCGAGAGCGAGGAGCGCGCCTACAGGATTGCGGCTCGGCTGATCGGGCTCAGCTGAGCGGACAGAGCGCGGCGAGGCTGCCAAGGGCTCAGCGGCACTCGCCGGTCCAACGATGCATGGAACGACATGCGGTATCGGGGAATGCTGCGCCGCAAGCTCCCGGCGCGACCAATGTCTCGGTTGGGTCATGTTTCCCTGTCCACGACCCAGCAGGCCTGTGGGGAATGGAACACCGTTCCCAGACAGACCTGGCTGCCGTCCACGGGGCAAGGGATCGCCAAATTCTGCCGCGAGCAGTTGCAGTGGTGGATCGCGGGCTGCACACTGAAGCTCGATGATTTCGGTCGGTGTGCGCACCGAGAGGTGGTACTCGCCCGCCCTCACGCTACACAGTCGCCATCGGGCCAATCCATCAATGCGAGCATCGCGTTTCGGCTGCACGATCGTCAATGACGCCCTGGGCTCAGACGATGAGCCGCCTTACGCCCGTCAACCTGCCCGGCTTAGGTAGGCCGAACCTTGGAAGGATCGCGTGCACCAAGCCATGGCGAGGGGACCGAGATGTTTGCGAAGTTCGTTGCAGGACTCATCGTCGGCTTTGCGCGCTTCATCACCGCCGTGCAGGGCAAGTGGGAAGGCATTGAGCCAGTCGACGGCCAGCGGGTCTATTTCGCCAACCATGTCAGCCATGGCGACTTCATCCTGATCTGGGCAGCACTGCCGCCGAGACTGAGGCAGCGCACGCGGCCGGTGGCGGCAGAGGACTACTGGCTGAAAGGTCAGCTTAGGCGCTTCATAGGCTGCGATGTCTTCAACGCCGTTCTCATTGACCGCGACCGGGAGAGCAGAAGAGACGATCCCATCGCTCTGATGGCGGCTGCGCTTGATGGCGGGGCATCCCTCATCGTGTTTCCGGAAGGCACTCGCAACACCGGCGAGGCGCCGCTGCTGCCGTTCAAGAGCGGGCTCTATCATCTCGCCAGGGCTCGGCCAGCTCTCGATCTGGTGCCTGTCTGGATCGACAATCTCAACCGCGTAATGCCCAAGGGCGAGATCGTACCCATTCCACTGATCTGCACCGTCACCTTTGGGGCGCCGATCCGTGTTGGCGAGACGCAGAGCAAGGAGGAATTCATCGCGAGGGCGGAGGCCGCCTTGCTTGCCCTGTCAGCTAAGACCGCCGTGCCATGAACGCACCGCACCCCGACCTCTTGACCCTTCTCGCGGGCTTCGCCGCCATCCTCGTCGCTGCTTCCGCGATCGGCTACGCGCTGCAACGGCGACTGTCGCCCGATGGCTCTAACACCGCGATCGAGAACCTCAATGACCGCGTCCGCGCCTGGTGGGTGATGGTCGCGCTGATGGGGCTGGCGCTCGTCGGCGGGCACACCGGTGTGACGTTGCTCTTTGCCTGCTGCTCCTTCGCGGCGCTGCGCGAGTTCGTGACGCTCACCAACACACGCCGGGCCGACCACTGGGCGGTGGCGGGTGCGTTCTTCATCGTCCTGCCGGTCCAGTACTACCTCATCTGGACAGGCTGGTACGGGCTCTATTCGATTTTCATCCCCGTCTACGCCTTCCTCCTGATGCCGATCGTGGCGGTGCTGCGCGGCGACACGGACAACTACCTCGCCCGCATCGCGGAGGTGCAGTGGGCGCTCATGATCTGCGTCTTCTGCGCCTCGCACGTGCCGGCCCTGATGAGCCTCGACATTCAGGGCTTTGAGGGCAGGAACGTGCTGCTCATCGCCTTCCTTGTGATCGTGGTGCAGATCAGCGACGTGTTGCAGTACGTTTGGGGCAAGCTGTTGGGCCGAACCAAGATCGCGCCGACGCTCTCGCCGTCGAAGACGGTGGAAGGCTTCGTCGGCGGCGCTCTGAGCGCCACCCTGATCGGTGCGGGGCTATCGTGGATGACACCGTTCACTCCGCTGCAGGCGGCCCTCCTGTCGCTGGTCATCGTCATGATAGGTTTTTTTGGCGGCCTCGTCATGTCGGCGATCAAGCGCGACCGCGGCGTCAAGGATTGGGGTCATCTCATCGCCGGCCATGGCGGCATCATTGATCGGCTCGACTCGGTTGTCTTTTCCGCGCCGATCTTCTTTCACTTGGTGCGCTATTGGTGGTCGGTCGCATGAGCACAACCTTCGCCAGCCTGACAAGGAATAGCGCCGTCCATGTCCTGTTCGCGTTTGTCGCCATGGGCGGTTGGGCCGTCTTTGCCAATGGCGCTCATGCGATGCCGGCTCCGCTTCTCGCAGGAATGATCCAAGGCGGGCTTTCCGGCTGTATCACGCTGTTCCTGAAGCGGGTGATCGAAGCTCTGTCGTTGCGCCTCGACGGGGTCTGGGCGTTGCCAATTCCTCCCGCCATCACTTGCCTGGTCTCGGTGAGCCTGCTGACCCTGGTCCACGCTCTCAGCGGTACGCCGGAGGTTCTGGCTACCATCGCCCTGCCCGTGACGGTCGCGATCAGCTATGCCGCGCTCTACAACTTCTCGCTCTGGAAGGCCGGGAGGCGCTGATATCATGGCAGACCCAGCCAACCGCCGTCCCTTGGCAAGCCGTGACACGGGCTGGGCGCGCAGCCTTTCCCGCCGGCTCGCTGCCACTTCTGTGACGCCGAACCAGATCTCGATGGCGAGCATGGTAGCGGCTGCCATCGGGGGGGCCTCCTTCTGGCAGGTGGGGCGGGCTGACGGCGGCGCGCGTGCAGCGCTTCTCGTTGCCGGTGCCGCGTTCTGTCAGCTCCGCCTATTGTGCAACCTCTTCGACGGCATGGTCGCCATCGAGGCAGGTAAGCAGCGTCCTGACGGCGCGTTCTGGAATGAGTTCCCCGACCGGGTGGCTGACATGCTGATCCTGGTCGGCGCCGGCTATGGCGCGGGAGCGCCGGAGCTCGGCTGGGCCGCCGCGGCCTTTGCTGTTCTGACGGCTTACACTCGCGAGCTCGGCCGGGTCTGTGGATTAGACGCCGACTTCTCCGGACCCATGGCCAAGCAGCATCGCATGGCGGTGATCACGGTTGCTGCGCTCATTGCGGCACTCTGGAGCGCCTCCGGACACGTGATCGCAATTGCCCTCTTGATCATTGCCATCGGGGGAGCAGCCACTACGCTGCGCCGCGCGGTAAGGATTGTCTCAGGGCTGCGCCGGGCCTAGCCGGTCGCTCCGAGATGCTTCGTCGACGACTGCGCCCCGGCAGCCCAGATCCCCGAAATGCGAGCTGAGCGCCTGCAGTTGACTGCTGCGCCGCGGTGGTAGGAGAGTAGCGTTTGACCGAAATGGGTCAGCTTTACGCGTCGCAGGTCGGCCTCCTCGGCGGAGCAAGCACATCTGAAAGCAGCAAGTCGAGGAACGGAGGTGGAGCAGGTCTGGGCTCCACCCGGTTTGCTCCGTCCGTTGCTCCGTAGACGTCCGTGGGAACCGTGCCAATAGCAGTCATAGGAACCGACACGATTGTGGCCCTTGAAAAGAGCTACCCGATCGTCCTGTGATCGAATCGGGTATTGCCCGGATGCCGGTTGCGAGGGGCACATGTGACTTTCCCACACAGCGCTAGGCTCTGCCTTCGCCGCCTTTACCGTTGTGGAGAGGTTCCATGAACCGACGGCAACTGTTTCTCTCGACAGCGAGGGCCGCGCTGGCTTCTGCTTTGGGCGCACCTTTGCTTGGCGCGTCGGTGACGCCAGCAGTAGCACAAGAGGTGCTGCCCCGCCCGGCCCCCCCGTTTAACGGGGTGATCGGACGTACGCTTCGTGAATCCAAGCCCGACTTCCCGGTCGAGGTGGAAGCGCCGAAGGGCGCGCCCAACATTCTGCTGATCATGACCGACGACGTGGGTTTTGGCGCATCGAGCAGTTTTGGGGGTCCGATAGCGACGCCGACCTTTGACCGGCTGGCGGCCAACGGGTTGCGCTACAACCGCTTCCACACTACCGCGCTCTGCTCGCCCACGCGGGCAGCGCTTATCACCGGCCGCAACCATCATAGCTGCGCCACCGGCAACATCATGGAGTTCGGGACTGGCTTTCCGGGCTACAACACCTTGATGCCCAGGAGCTGCGGCACGCTAGCTCGCGTGCTGAGAGGAAACGGCTACAGCACGTCGTGGTACGGAAAGAACCACAATGTCCCTGACTGGCACACGAGCCAAGCCGGCCCGTTCGACTTGTGGCCGACAGGGTTGGGCTTCGAGTACTTTTACGGCTTCCTCGGCGGCGACATGAATCAGTGGAACTCTGCGCTCTACGACGGCACGACGCCGATCGAGCCCGAGGAGCAGCGCGGCAGCAAGCTGACCCATCTCGACCAGCTCTTAGCGGATCACGCCATCAACTGGATTCGCATGCAGCACGCGATGGCGCCCGACAAGCCGTTCTTCGCCTACTACTCCCCTGGCATTGCACACGCCCCGCACCATGCGCCAAAGGAGTGGATCGCCCAGTTCAAGGGCCAGTTCGATCAAGGCTGGGACCGGGTCCGCGACGAGACCCTGGAGCGGCAGAAGAAGCTCGGGGTCGTACCTGCCAACACCCGGCTCACTCCGCGCCCGAAGGAGATTCCAGCCTGGGAGTCGCTCAGCCCCGACCAGAAGCGGCTGTACGCTCGCATGATGGAGGTCTACGCCGGGGCTCTCGCTCATTCCGACCACCATATCGGCCGCGTGATCGATGCGATCGCCGGGACAGGCGAGCTTGACAACACGATGATCATCTACATCCAGGGCGACAACGGCGCCAGCGCCGAGGGCACGTTGCAGGGTACGACGAATGAGGTGGCTACCGCCGCCAACGGCGTGACTGAGGACCTGCCCTACCTGCTGTCGATGATCGACAAGCTGGGCGGTCCAGAAACCTACAATCACTATCCGGTGGGCTGGGCGCACGCCATGGACTCGCCGTTGCAATGGACCAAACAGGTGGCGTCGCATTTTGGCGG
>DATBKR010000380.1:0-7782 GCA_036555805.1 Hyphomicrobiaceae bacterium
AGCACGAACGCCCGGTCGTCGTCCACCAGGACCAGCGAGCGGTCCTGCGGCAGCTCGTCAGGTTTGAATGACAGGTCCTCCGCCACGGCGATGCCTCCGCAATCAAGATGTCATAGCGGATCGCTATACTACACCCAAGCCGTTGTCGTCCGTACTGTTTCGTCGTGCGTACTGCTTAACTGCGTCCGGCGACTGCGGCGCCGGCCCATTCGGAGCGCCGGGCCGCCGGCTCCTGTCCGCCGGCCTGGCGGGTCTCGAAGTCCGCACGCGGCCAGCTGACCCGGGCAATGGCGCCGTGCGCAGGGGCCGGGCGGTTCTCCAGCGAGACGGTGGCACCGGAGCGTTCCAGCAGCGTCTTGGCGATGAAGAAGCCCAGGCCCATGCCGTGCGGCTCCCCGTCCCGCGCGCGGTCGGCATGGTGCGCCGGCCGCGTCGTGATGTAGGGCTCACCCAGAGCGTCGAGGACCAGCGGCGACACCCCGGGGCCGTCGTCAGCGATGGCGATCACGATCTCCCGTGCCGACCACGCCGCCCTGATCTCCACCTTCTCGTGGGCGAAGTCCACGGCGTTCTCGACGAGGTTGCCGAGGCCGTAGATGACGCCCGGCAGGCGCTGGCCCACGGGCTCGGCAGCCGCGGCAGGATCGCTTCCGTCCTCGGGTGCGGCGCTGATGACGATCCTGATGTTGAACCCGCGGTAGGGCGCGGCGGCCTCCTCGATCAGCTCCCGCACGCTGACACGCGCCAGCAGCGGATCGGGCTGCTGGGTGCCGCGCGTGAGCTTGCGCAGGATCTCGCGGCAACGCTCCGCCTGGTCCTGGAGCAGCGCCAGGTCCTCGCCGAAATTGTCGTCCGTAGGCTTGCCGCGCGCCAGTTCCTTGGCCACCACCGCGATGGTCGAGAGCGGCGTGCCCAGCTCGTGCGCGGCGGCGGCGGCGAGCCCGTCCAGCGCGTGCAGCTGCTGCTCGCGGGCGAGCACCATCTCGGTGGCGGCGAGCGCATCCGCCATCTGGCGCGACTCCTTGGCGAGCCGCCACGCGTAGAGCGCCAGGAACAGCATGCCGGCGAGCACGGACGCCAGGGCGCCGACCTTGTAGAGCATCGGCAGCGCGAAGCTGCCCGGCACGTCCCACGGCAGCGTGCGGTGAAAGAACACGAGCAGCGTGGTTGCCGCTGCAGCCATTACGCCCAGCGCAACGGTGTTGCGCGGCGGCAGCGTGGCCGCCGAGACCGTCACTGGGGCCACGATCAGAAACACGAACGGGTTCTGGATGCCGCCGGTGAGGTAGAGGAGAGATGCGAGCTGCACGATGTCGTAGGCGAGCAGGATGGTGGCAAAGGCGCTGCTGAGCCGCGTGCGCATGGGATAGCGCATGCGCAGGAAGACATTGAGCCATGCGCTGAGCGCGATCAGCGCCAGGCAGATGCCGATGTCGAACTGGAAACCGAGGACGAAGCGGACGAAGGAGACGGTGGCGAGTTGCCCGGCCACCCCGAACCAGCGCAGCCGCACGGCCGTCTGCAGGCGCAGGCGGCTCTCGCCGCCTTCCTTGCCGGGCCGTTCGCGCTGCAGCTGCATGTCGGAACCCGTGCTCGTTGAATTTAAGGCTTCCGAGCGCACCCGGAGGCGGCACCTTGTCCGCGGCCGGCACCTCGTTCAGATAGGGAGTGCCCGCTCGGCCGAAACCGCGGTCCCGCACCCGCCTTCAGTCCCCAGTGGGCTCCGGGAACCCAGGCCACCACTACATTATACAGGATATGCAGAAGTTCACGCCCCAGGAAGACAGGCATGGCGCGCCGCCGGCCGCGGCGCCGGTGCAGGTGCGGGCGTTGCGCAAGGTTTACGGCGATGTCGTCGCCGTGGACACCATCGACTTCACCCTCCATCCGGCCACGGTCACGGCGCTCCTCGGCGGCAACGGCGCCGGCAAGACCACCACCATCGCCATGCTGATGGGCCTCGTCACGCCCACCTCGGGCGAGGCGCGGGTGTTCGGCGCCGACATGGCGCGTGAGCGCTACCAGGTGCTGCATCGCATGAACTACGAGAGCCCCTATGTCGACGTGCCGATGCGGCTCACGGTACGCCAGAACCTCGAGGTGTTCGGCAGACTCTACGGCGTGCGCTCTCTGGGGGCCCGCATCCGTGCAATCGCCGGCCAGCTCCGCCTTGCCGAGCTGCTGGACCGCCCCTACGGCAAACTCTCAGCGGGGCAGAGGACGCGCGTGAGCCTCGCCAAGGCGCTCATCAACGAGCCTGAGTTGCTGCTCCTCGACGAGCCGACCGCATCGCTCGATCCCGACACCGCCGACTGGGTGCGCGCCAGCCTCGATAACTACTGCCGCGCACGTGCGGCCACCGTGGTCCTCGCCTCGCACAACATGGCGGAGGTGGAGCGCCTCGCCGACCGCGTCATCATGCTGGAGAAGGGCCGCATCGTCGCCGATGCCACGCCGCACGAGCTGGTCGCCCGCTTCGGCCGGGCCAACCTGGAGGAGACGTTCCTCGCCATCGCCCGGCGCGGAGCCGAGGAGGCGGAGCTGCCCACATGAGCGCTGTCAGCGGGCGTCTGCACGACCAGCGGGGCCTGGCCGCCTCGGCGCGCCGCGTCGGGGCCATGGTGCTGCGACATTGGTACGTCATCCGATCGTCCTGGCCGCGCGCCGCAGAGCTGATCTACTGGCCGCTGGTGCAGATGCTCACCTGGGGCTTCCTGCAGACCTACCTGGCGCAGGCGACGAGCCTGGCAGGGCGCGCGGCCGGCCTGTTCATCGGGGCCGTCCTGTTGTGGGACATCCTGGTGCGAGGCCAGCTTGGCTTCTCCATCGCGTTCCTGGAGGAGGTTTGGTCCCACAACCTGGGACACCTGCTGATGAGCCCGCTGCGGCCGGCCGAGCTGATCGCCTCGCTGGTCGTCGTCAGCCTCGCCAAGCTGGCGGTGGCAATGGTGCCCGTGGCCTTCATGGCCTACTGGTTCTTCGGCTTCAATATCCTGAGCCTCGGCGTGGCGTTCGCGGCCCTGTTTGCCAACCTGATCGTCATGGGCTGGGCGCTCGGGCTCGTTTCGGCCGGCGTGGTCCTGCGCTGGGGGCTGGGGGCGGAGAATTTCGCGTGGCTCGTGGCCTTCGTGCTCCTGCCCCTGTGCTGCGTGTACTACCCCGTGACCACATTGCCCGGCTGGCTGCAGCCCGTTGCGCTGGCGCTGCCGCCCACCTACGTGTTCGAGGGGTTGCGCGCGCTTGTCCTCCATCACACGTTCGAGGCCGGGTATATGATCCGGGCGCTGCTGCTCAATCTCGTCTATTTCGCCCTCGGCGCCGCCGCCTTCGCCTTCTTCCTGCGCCAGGCGCGCGCCGGCGGTTCGCTGGTGCAGATGGGCGAATAGGTAAGGTGCCGATGACCGCCGCTCATCTGAGGGTTGCCATTTTGATACTCGCCGGGCTCGCCGTGGGGGCGCTGACGGCGCTGGCGGTACTGCCGCAGGCGCGTGAGCGGCTGTTTCCCGGCGCCGGCGTCGAGACCTGGGGCGAGGCGCGCATCGGCGGCCCGTTCGCGCTCACCGACCACACCGGCAGGCGTGTGACCGACGCGGACTTCGGGGGCCGCATCATGCTCGTGCTTTTCGGCGCCGCCGCCTCGCCCGATCTCACGCCGTCAGCTTTGCAAGTGCTGGCGGCGGCGCTCGACCGGCTGGGCCCGCGCGCCGACCGCTTCGTCCCCATCCTCATCACTGTCGATCCCCAGCGCGATACGCCTGAACGCCTCAAGGCGTACGTGCACGGCTTCCATCCGCGTTTCGTCGGGCTCACGGGCACGCCCGCGGAGATCGCCGGTGTCGTCAAGGAGTATCGGGTCGGCGGCCCGAGCACGGAGCCCAGGACATTGCCCGGCACCCTCCTCGACCAGCCGCCGCTCATCTATGTCATGGGCACCGACGGCCGCTACGTCACGCACCTCAACCCCGCCGCAGGCGTCGACGCCATCGCCGCGAGCCTGGCCAAGATCCTCTAACGAAGCGCTCACGCCCCCCGCTCCCTCTCCTGCGACCGCCGAAGCCCGACGCCCTGCTGCCGACACCCGACTCCATTGAACGCCGCCTTCCTCGCACGCCCGAATCGGTGTTGCAGACCAGCCCTACATCGCGCGGTGCCGGCGGCTCCCCTGTTGACTTCGCACCGCAATCAAGGTGGCATCTCCTCCGGGAAGCTGACATCGGGGGCCGCCACGTGCTCTATGACTGGTATGAGCTCACTCGAGCCGCACTGCGCCCGGCCCGCATGGCCGCGCACTCGTGCCGGTTCTTCTTCAACCCGCTCAATCCCTGGACCCACACCCCGCTGGGACGCAACGCGTTGGCCGCATCCGAGGTGTTCGAGCGCGCCACGCGCCGCTATCGCAAGCCGGCGTTCCGCATCGCGCACACGCTGGTCGATCGCGCGCCGGTGCGGGTGAGCGAGCAGGTGGTCTGGCAGCATCCGTTCTGCCGCCTGATCCACTTCAAGCGCGACATCGATCCACGCCGCGCCGCAGCGGACCCGCGGCTGCTGCTGGTCGCGCCCATGTCGGGGCACTTCGCGACGCTCCTGCGCGGCACGGTCGAGACCTTCCTGCCCGACCACGAGGTCTACATCACCGACTGGGAGGACGCCCGCGAAGTGCCGCTGTCGGAAGGGCGCTTCGACCTCGACGACTACGTCGAGGCGATGATCGAGATCTTCCACCACTTGGCCGGCGATGTGCACGTGTTCGCCGTGTGCCAGCCCTCGGTGCCGGTGCTGGCAGCCACGGCGATCATGGAGGCCGACGGCGACCCCAACGTGCCGCTGTCGCTCGTGCTCGCCGGCGGGCCCATCGATACGCGGATCAGCCCGACCGTGGTCAACACGCTGGCCGAGAAGCGGGGCACCGACTGGTTCCGCCGCAACGTCATCACCCAGGTGCCCTGGGACCGGCGGGGACGAGGGCGAGACGTCTATCCGGGCTTCCTGCAGCTGTCGGGCTTCATGACCATGAACCTCGACCGGCACATGCAGGCGCACAAGGACATGTTCCTGCATCTGGTGCGCGGCGACGGCGACTCGGCGGAGAAGCACCGCGCCTTCTACGACGAGTACCTGGCGGTGATGGACCTGACCGCGGAGTTCTATCTGCAGACCGTGGACACGGTGTTCGTGCGGCATCGAATGCCGCACGGGGAAATGACCTGGCGCCGGCGCCCGGTGGAGCTGGCGGCCATCCGCCGCCCCGCCCTGATGACCGTGGAAGGCGAGAAGGACGACATCACCGGCACCGGCCAGTGCCGCGCCGCGCACAGGCTCTGCACGGGCATCCCCGCCGAGCGCAAGATGCATTTCGAATGCCCGCGCGTGGGACACTACGGCATCTTCAACGGCGCGCGCTTCCGCTCCGAGATCGCGCCGCGCATGGCCAAGTTCATCCGCGCGCACGATCCGTGTGCGGCGACTGACCTGTCGATCGCGCAGCTGGAGCACATGGCGACGATGCCGGAGCGCGCCCGCCGCGCCCACGATCTTGAGGCCCTCGCGTTCAGCTTCCCGAGCTATGCTTGATTCGAGCCCTCGCTTTTCCAGAGCCTGGCGTGATCGGTCTCCCCTGTCGCGATCGCGCCACATCAACGTCATCTCTATTAAGCAAGGCTTGAACGATGCCGGCCGTCTAGTACAAATTTTGCCAGGCGGCGGATACGGTCATGCGCGGGGCGCGGCGCGCGGATCATGACGGATGCGGGCATGACCTGTCATGCAGGCGGTCCGCAGGAGGGCAAGAGAAGCCGATGGGCAGAGGGCTGAGTAGCTCCACCAGGAGCAGGCTCGAGCTGGAAGCGCTCGGTGCACCGATCGAGGTGCGCCGCCATCCCGCTGCACGCCGTCTGACGCTCCGCGTGAGCAAGACCAAGCGGGCGGTCATCGTCACGGTGCCGGCCGAGTGCCGCATGGAGGAAGCCGGCAAGTTCGTCGAGAGCAATCTCGATTGGGTGCGCGAGCGCCTCGGCTGCGTGCCCGAGCCGGTTCCGTTCGCCGATGGGGCCAGGGTCCCCCTGCGTGGCCGCCTGCACTGCCTGTGCTTCTGCGGCGTCACTCGGGCGCGGCCCGTGGTGGAGGTGGGGGCGCCGGCCAGTGCACGGGGCGGTGCCATGCCCCGGCTGCTCGTGTCGGGGCGGGTGGAGCACGCCTCGCGCAGGCTGAGGGACTGGCTGATGGAACAGGCGCGCACCGACCTCGATGCTTCGGTCACGCGCCACGGCGCCACCCTCGGCGTGAAGGCGCGAAGCATCAGCCTGCGAGACCAGACCAGCAGGTGGGGATCGTGCACCGCAGGCGGGCTGTTATCGTTCTCGTGGCGGCTGATCCTGGCGCCCGCGCACGTGCTCGACTACGTGGCCGCGCACGAGGTGGCGCACCTCCTGGAGATGAACCACGGACCGCGCTTCTGGAAGCACGTGGCGCGCTGCATGCCGAAGCTGGAAGAAGCCAAGCGCTGGCTGCGCAGCCACGGCGCCGACCTGCACAGGTACGGCGCGACACCCTGACGAGGGGGGATCAGACCCCTCGCCTCCCACGGCTGGATCGCAAATCGAAACGTTGACGCGAGGGGTCTGACCCCTTCTAGCCCTACTCCAGGGCCGCCTGCAGCTTGTCGTAGTACTTTTTGACCAGCTCGACGTTCTCGGGGAACTGGATGGGCTGGGCGGTCTTGAGAGACTCGTTCAGCTCCTGAAGCAGGTTCTTCCTCTCCTCCTCGGATATCGACTTGTCGGCCGTTACCTCGTCGATGCGGCGCTTGATGAGCACTGGCGGTTCGACGAAGGCGTGCGTCTGCGGGTCGATGCTGCCCATCGCGAGCACGATGTTGGCCTCGACATCGTCGATCTCGTCGAGGCTGGCGAAGCCGTGCTCCTTGGCGATCGCCTCGGCCTCCGTCTCGGCTCGCGCCGAGGCCATCTTCTTCTGCGCCGCGATGAAGCTCACGATCTGCTTTTCCGCCAGCTTCATCTGCTTGGTGGCGACCTGCGCACCAGCCGGGGCGCCCAAGGTATGAAGCAAGGCAAGGGCCGCTATCATCGGCCCGAAGATACGAAATATCTCGCGCATCAGCATCGTCCTCATCTCGTCTCCGGCGCCGGGCACCGACGGTGGGAGCCCGGTATTCGGCCGCCGGCTCCCGCGCAAGCCTTCGAGGCTGTATATGAGCGATGGCCGGACCATGGCAACACCATGGCAGCGCGCCGGGTCGCAAGCCACTTCACGCAGTGTTGTGTCAGGGCTGGTGTCAGACCCTCCGGGTCTGACACCATAGCTCGACGCTCCGTGGGCGCTGAACCGCTGCTCCGATTATTGCGATGGTCATGCCACGGTGTCAGACCCAGAGGGTCTGACGCCGTTAGGCGGCGACCAGGGGTCCGCCCGCCTTGCGCCACGCGTCGAGGCCGCCGTGGATGTGGCAGGCGGTGGCCAGGCCCGCGTCCTGTGCCGCCTGCACCGCCATGGCCGAGCGCTCGCCGAAGGCGCAGTAGAACACGATGCGCCTGCCCGTGGCCGAGGCCAGTTCGTTGAGCATGCCGCCGGGGCGGATGTTCTCCGCCAGCTCCGGGTAAGGCGCGTGCAGCGAGCCGGGGATCACCCCGTGCTTCTCGCGCTCGGAGCGCTCGCGCAGGTCCACCAGCGCCACCGAGGGCCGGCCCACCAGCGCCTTGGCCTCGGCCGGCGTGACCGCCCACCCCTTGCGGGCGATCTCGTCCTGCGCGAGGCCCACGCGCATGT
>DATBKR010000381.1:0-5723 GCA_036555805.1 Hyphomicrobiaceae bacterium
TTCGCGCTGTGGATGATCGTCGGCAGCGACCGGCCCAACGACTACAAGTACTTCTCGCTGCTGTTCCTGCCGGTGGTCGTCGTGGCGGTGCGGCACGGCATCGACGGCTCGTGCCTGGCGCTCGCCGGCACGCAGCTGGGCCTCGTCGCCGTGCTGCACGCCTACGGCTACGACGCCACCACCTTCACGGAGTTCCAGATCGTCATGCTGGTGCTCACCATGACGGGGCTGCTGGTGGGCGGCGTGGTGAGCGAGCGGGAGCGCGCCGACGAGGCCGCGCGTCGCGCCGAGGCGCGCCTGCGCGAGGCGCAGGCCGAGGCGGCGCACGCCGCGCGCCTCAACATGGTGAGCGGGATGGCGTCGGCGCTGGCGCACGAGATCAGCCAGCCCATGACGGCGGCGCGCGCGCTCGCGCGCTCGGCCGAACAACTGCTCGGCGCCGACATGGGTGCGGTTGAGCGCGCGAGGAGCAATCTCGCCAGCCTCGTGACGCAGATCGACCACGCCGCCGACGTGGTGCGGCGCATGCGCGAATTCCTGCGCCGGGGCGAGCCGCATGTCAGCACGCTCGACCTGGGCGCCGTGCTGGAGGACGCCCTCGTCCTCGCCCGGCCGGACGCCGCCGCGCACGCCACCCGCATCGATCTGGACGTGGACCCGGCGCTGCCGCCCGTGTTCGGCGACCGCATCCAGCTGCAGCAGGTGGTGCTGAACCTCGTGCGCAACGGCATCGACGCCATCGTCGAGGCCGGGGTGCCGCATGGCCGCATCGGCGTGCGGGCCATGCTGGGCGAAGGCGGCCGGATGGTCGAGGTGAGCGTCGCCGACAATGGCGCCGGGGTCGCGCCAGGCGGCAGCCTGTTCGAGCCGCTGGCCTCGTCCAAGAAGGACGGCCTGGGGCTCGGCCTCTCCATCTGCGCCAATATCGTGCAGGCCCATGGCGGCCGCATCTGGCTACAATCGAGCGCGCGCGGGGTAACCGAGTTCCGCTTCTCCCTGCCGCTTCAGCCGGAGGCTTGAGCCCTGACCACATCGAGCGCCGCCCAACCCGTCGTGTTCGTGATCGACGACCAGGCCGCCGTGCGCGACGCCCTGGGGGAGATGCTGCGCGTGTTCGGCTACAGCGTGCGCACGTTCGAAGCGGCGGATGGCTTCCTCGCCGCGCTGACGGGAGACGAGGCGGGCTGCATCGTCGCCGACGTGCGCATGCCGGGCACGGACGGCATCGAGCTGGTGCGCGAACTTGCCCGCCGCCGCAGCGCGCTGCCGGTGGTGCTGATCTCGGGCCACGCCGACGTGCCGATGGCGGTGGCCGGCATCAAAGCCGGCGCGGAGGACTTCATCGAAAAGCCCGTGGACGACGTGCAGCTGCTGGCGGCGATCAACCGCTCGCTCGCGCGCGCCTATGCCCGCCAGCAATCTCTGGGCGACCTGCAGCGACGGTTCGAGAGCCTCACTGCGCGCGAGGTGGAGGTGATGGACCTTGTGGTGCAGGGCTATACCAGCCAGGCCATTGCCGCCAGGCTCGACATCAGCCCGCGCACCGTGGAGAGCTATCGCGTGCAGATCATGGACAAGTTGCAGGCCGCGAGCGTCGCGGTGCTGGTGCGGCTTGCGGTGCGCCTCGGCCGGCTCTCTCCGTAGATCTACCCCCCGAACGTTGCGAATAACCCGCCTCCGCTGCACCGACTATGTGTTGGCAGCGGCCCGCTCCCCCGCGGGCCCAGCTCCCCATACCGGCCGGTGTCAGACCCTTCCGGGTCTGGCACCCACCGGAGCCGGCGGCGGGGCAATCGGCCAGTGGTGGGAGTCATGGATCTCGATCCGGGAACGCATCGCTTGTCTGCCCACGCCGGCACGCGCCGGGAGGCCGGGCCCGTTCCCCCGAGGACGATGGGATGGGCCCTCGCGGGGGTATCGCTCTGTGCCGCGGTAACGCTCTTCTCCCTGCTTCTGCCGGTGCCGCTCGTACTGCCGGCCGCGGCATGCGCGCTGGCCCTCGCCGGCTTTGCCCTGGCGGCGGCCCTGACCCTCGCGGGGCGGCGCATGGGCCGCGACGCCGCGTCGGGATGGGACGCGGCGGCGGCGCTGGTGTTCCTCGGCTTCGCCGCGGCGCTCCTTGCCGACACCGGCGCGGCGCTCACCGCGCTCTCCGAACTCGGGGCGCGCTGACCTTGGCCGCCACCGTCGAAGCCGGCGCCGCCCTCTGACGAGCCCACGCGGAACATCTCATGGACGCGCTCTATCCGGAGCTGATCGCCCTCCTCCAGATTATCGTCATCGACGTGGTGCTGGCGGGCGACAATGCCATCGTCGTGGGCATGGCTGCCTCGCGCGTCGCGCCCGAGCTGCGTGCCAAGGTGATCTTCTGGGGCATCCTGGGCGCGGTGCTGCTGCGCATCGGCTTCGCCGCCGTCACGGTGCAGCTCCTCGCCATCGTCGGCCTGACGCTGGCGGGCGGCATCCTGCTCCTGTGGGTGTGCTGGAAGATGTACCGCGAGCTCCGGCACGCCTCCCACGCGGCGTCCGCCGGCGCGGCGGTCTCGGTCGGCGAGGCCGGGGCCGGCAAGCAGCTCGGCTTCTGGAGCGCCATCGGCCAGATCGTGGTGGCCGACGTGTCCATGTCGCTCGACAACGTGCTGGCGGTGGCCGGCGCTGCCAAGGGCCACACGGGCGTGCTGATCATCGGCCTCGCCATCGCCGTGGCGCTGATGGCGGTGGCGGCGAGCTACATCGCCAGGCTGCTGGTCCGGCTTCCCTGGCTCACGTGGGTGGGCCTCCTGATCGTGCTCTACGTGGCGCTGGAGATGATGTGGCGCGGTTCGCTGGAAGTGGTGTGCGCCTACGTACCCGAGGCCATCTGCCGCCAGGGCCTGGCCGCCTCCATGGGCTCGCTGCTGGGATATTAGGCTAGGCTGGCTTTTCCGCAGCTTTGAATTCGCGCCAAATGCTGATGTGTCTCGTCTCCGGCATCAGGAAGAGCGCGAGCACGAAGCATACCGCGGGAACGAGGATGGGGTAGAGCAGCGCGTACCAAAGGCTGCCCGTCGCCGCAAAGGCCGCGGTCGTGATGAACGGGACCAGTCCGCCGCCCCAGCCGTTGCCGATGTGATACGGCACCGACACGGAGGTGTAGCGGATGCGGGCTGGGAAGTATTCCGCCAGGAATGCACCGATCGGCCCGTAGACCATGCCCACATAGGACACCAGGATGAAGATGATGAGGATCGCGACCGGGTAGTTGATGTTGCCGGGCTGTGTGACCTGGCCGAGCCATGAGTACAGCGGATAATACGTCAGCGCCGCAAGCAGGAAGCCGGAGAGGATCACGGGCTTCCGCCCGATTTTGTCGGACAGCCAGCCGAACAGGATCAGGGTAGGCGTTGCCAGCAGCAGGGCCGCTCCGACCATGTAGGCCGAGCTCAGCGCATCCACCTTGGAGACCTGCTGCAGGAAATAGAGCGCCCAGAACTGGCCGCTGTACCAGACGACCCCCTCGCCGATGACGACGACGCTGGCGATCAGAACGAATTTGAGGTTGGGCCCGAGGAACGCTTCCTTCCAGGGGTTCCGGGTCGTCTGACCCAGCGCCCTGATCTCCTGGAAGATGGGCGTCTCCTGGAGCTGCAGGCGAATGTAGATCGCAATCGCCACCAGCAGGAAGGACAGCAGGAACGGAACGCGCCAGGCCCAATCGTTGAACGCCTCGTTTCCGAACCACCAGCGGCATCCGATGATCACCGCCAACGACACCACGATGCCGAGCGTCGGCGAGGTCTGCAGCCAGCCGGTGTAGTACCCGCGACGCTCGTCGGAAACATGCTCGGCGACGTAGGTGATGGCGCCGCCGTATTCGCCGCCGAGGCAGAGGCCTTGAATCATCCGCAGGCCAAAAAGGAGGAACGCGGCCGCTACGCCGATCTGCGCGAATGTCGGGATCAGCCCAATGCAGCCCGTGCCAAGCCCCATTCCGGTCAGCGTGATCAGGAATGTGTATTTGCGGCCGACGCGGTCACCCAGCCATCCGAACAGGAAAGCGCCCAGGGGGCGGATCAGGAAGCCCGCCGTGAATAGCGCAATCGTGCTGAGCAGCGCGGCGACCGGGTGGGTCTGCTCGAAGAATTTGACGGACAGGATCGCCGCCAGGCTGCCGAAAATGTAGAAGTCGTACCACTCGATGACATTTCCCACCGCGGCTGCGACGATGACCCGCCTGAAGTCTTTCTGAACTTGCGCGGCCATAGTGTCCTGCTCCCTTTCGAACCGCGACACGGCCCGATATGACCGGAATGCCCGCCTGAATGGGGATCAGGAACCCTGGGGTTAAGGCAGGCGGGAGCGCGTTTCCGGTTGAGAGCGCGCCGGGGCGCGACGTTGCGTCTTAGCTGCAACGGGAGCATTAGTGAGCGGTTCCATTCGACTTTAGTCGATTGGGCTTGGCGGACCGGGCAACGCCGAGACCTGCGCCTGGAACGCCGGCGGTGGCATCGAGCGTGCTGGGCACGCTCGTCAGGTTCCACATCAACGGTTGGACCGGCCCTGCGTCGTGCTGGCTCAGGCCGGCATCTTCGCGGCGGCGCTGGCACGCGACCAGATCGCGCGGTGCGCCGCTGCGACGGCGGTGCCCGCTCAGAACCGGTAGTTCAGGCCGGCGTTGACGTAGAAGTCGCGCTCGTCGCTGCGGGCGAAGGTGGTGGCCGCGTTGACGGTGGCGCTCAGCGCGGGCCCGATCTGCAACGTCACGCCGCCCTCGACCTTGCCGTAGGTGCCGTCGTCGAAATTGGCAATCGGGGTGAGGATGGGCAGCAGCGGCGCCTGCGACAGGCTTGCCGTCAGCGTGCGGGTGGAATCGCCGAACTGCTGCTCCAGCAGGACGTTGAGGTAGGGCACGACCGTGCTCCCGCCGGCCTGGAACGGTGCCAGAAAGCGCAGGCCGAGGTTGAAGGCCACCGAGTCGAGCGTCTGCGAGGACACCTTGTAGGTGAGCAGCGGATCGCCGCTCTCTTCATAGCCGTCGATCCTGGTATGGAGGTAGGTCAATCCCGCGATCGGCCCTGCGCGCAGGGCCCCGACATCGAACAGGTAGCCGCCCCTGACCGCCGCGGCGATGCTGGTGGCATCGGTGCTGCTGCGGACGCGATCTCCTGGGATGATCGCCTCCCGGTCGAGGTCCACATCATGGGAGCCGTAGGCTGCGAGCGCCTCGGCATAGGCGTGCCGCGTGGCGTAGGACAGATAGGCCGCGCCCTGGGTGGCATTCACGTCGATGCCCGCGCCGTTGTTCAGGTCGGCGTTGGTGCTGGTGTAGTTGCCGGCGATGCCGAAGATCAGGTTGCGGCTGAGGCCGTATTCGATGCCGACCGTGCCCGATCTGGCGTCGTAGTCGTAGCCGACGAGCGCGTTCGTATCGGCCTGATTGCCGCCGAGAATCGTGCCCATGCTGTAGGCCGTGAGCGGGCTTACCGGGTCCGCTTGCGGCGCCCGCGATCTCCCTCCGCGGCCGAGGCCCATCGGGCCGTCGCCCGCCGACGCTACGCCGGCCGCCTCGCGCGCCACGCGCGTGGCGTCGAGGCGGCCGAGCACGCTCTGCACGAAGCCGTTCGTGGTGGCGGACACCACTTCGGGCTGCACCCCGATGGTGCTCGGCGCCTCCACGATGTTGGCCATGTAGCGCCCCACCAGGTCGAAGCCGGCGTTGGTGAGGTGCAGGCCGTCGGGGCCGA
>DATBKR010000382.1:0-5372 GCA_036555805.1 Hyphomicrobiaceae bacterium
CGAGCGGCGCGACCAGCGAGCGCAGGCGGGAGTGGCTGGGCGAAGCCCTCGGCCTCGGCCGGCCGGTCAGCGAACGCTGGCTCACCAAGATGCAGGGAGACCTGGCCAGGCGCGGCCTGATCGAACTGCGCGGTCCGGGTCGCGAGCCGAAGTACGTTCTGACGCCCGACCAGGAACGCGAGTTCGCGGTTCTCTATGCGCGCGAGCACTCGAAGGAGCGCCGGCTCGCGGCTTTCCGCGCCATGGTGGGCGAAGGATGCGAGTCTGCCCTCCATGGAACGGGCCCAGCGCACCCTGGCGGAGCGCGGCCTGATCGAGATGCGACCGCCGGGCAACCCGCCCTCTCGCCGGGTGTCGATGACGCGCGAGCAGGAACGCGGCCTCGCCGAACAGAAGGTGATCGAGGCCTGCCGGAGCTGAGAGGGCGGCCCGAGAGCCGCCCCCCTCGTTCAGTGGCGCAGCGCATGCCTCGACTCGTCGAGGTCGATCTCGCCCTTGCCGTCACCATCGCGCCAGACGGCGAAGTACGCATGCTCGGAGAGGCCGGCACGGACAATCACGGGGAGCAGCGCGTCGGCGAGCTGGCGCCGCACGAGGCTGCGCTCGCGCTCCACGTGGTCGAGCACGGCGCCTGCGAGTTGATCGGCCAGACGGCCGGCAAGGGCCGCATCGGCTGTGATGGCGCGGAGTCGCTCGCGGAGATCGGCCAGACGCTGGCCGGCGGGAATGGCAATGCTGGGCATGTCGCGTCTCCTCAAGAAATGAAGGTGGGGCTCACGCGGGTGTCGACCCCCGCGGACGCGCCCCGACTCCATGCATCTCGTCCGGCATTGGCCGCGTCTGGCGGAGCGGGTCCCGGACGGCTTGCATGGCAATTCAATGCGTGCGGCCACCGCTCGCGAGCAGCGCCTGGAGCTCCTCGACGGCTGCGCGCTCGCGCTGCTCGCGCCGCAAGGCCAGCTCCTCCTTCCATGTGCGCCCGGACTTCCGCGCGGCATCGGCGGCTGCGGACTCCTCGGCAGTCATTCGGCGAGGCGGACCGTGGCTCATGTTGGTGAGGACCCTCATGATGCGCCTGCGCTCATCTTCCGTGAGGAGCTGCAGGAGCAAACTCACCGCGCCGTACTCGTAGCCGTCGCGCAGCCACGCGCGAACCTCCCCATGCACCTGCCGGCGATACTCGCTGATCTTGGGAGCAGCGGGCGGCGCGATCCGGCCGATGGAGGGGTCACCGAACAGGTCAGCCTGCTGCTCGCTGAACTCGCGCAGGGCCTCGCGTCGGCTCTTCTTGCGTGGCGGCATTCTCCCCTCCATTTGAAATGTCGCGCGCGGCAACGCGCAACGAGGCCGCACACGCAGCCTCCTCGGCTCGTCCTGGATGCTCAGACCGTCGCAGGCCGGGCCGGTGGAGGCGTGAGCATGACGCTGCCCTCGTCATGGTCGTCGGCGAGCACGCTGCGGCGGACTCGGATGCGTGGAGGAGAGGCGCGGCGCGGGTTTGCGCAGGCGCGTGGGCGGAGTAGAAGCGCAGAAGCCATGTCACGCTACCCCTTTTCTGCTGCGTGGCTGGTCAGGACCCGCTCGGGCGTTACCAGCACCCGGCGGGTCCGCTTAGGGACGCACGAAAGGGACGCGGAGACCCGTTACAAATTTGACGTTGTGGCGGCCACCTTGGCTGCTCGTCGTCCTTCACCCCTCGGCCGAACGTGCGCCCACCGCTTTCATGCAGAACGCGAATCCTGGGCGAGGTCCCCGAGGGCTCAATCGGGATGCCCGCCAATCTTACCACGCCGGCGGGTCACATTCTTGTGAACGCCTGGCGGGTCAGATGGGCACCTCGTTTCAGGCCTCCTGCCAGCGCGCGACGGATGCGCATGGGCCATCGGGCCCGTCAATGATCGAGAGGCGGCCAACCTCCGGCAGGAACACCTCGTCGACTCCGCCGGCACGCAGCACGGCGAACACCAATGCGCACATGGGGTCGTCCCGGTCGTAGTCGTGGGATCCGGACCGGCGGTTCCTGAAGTGCAGGCAAGCCTCGGCGATCTCCACGCAATCGCGCCATGTCGGGTTCTTGCGATCGCGGATGCGCGCCACGGCCACGCTTCAATGCGACGGCGCGCATCCCCGCCGCAACGCGCGAGGTAGATGTCATCAAGCTCGCGGCCGACCTCGCGCAGCCGCGCGAGCTCCGGCGAGATGGGAAGCGGCGCGGCGGCGAGGGGCAGCGCCGCGGCGTTGCCCAGTTCGGCCGGCAGGGCGAGGGCTCCCTTCCCCGACCACGGCAGGAGCAGGCCGCCGGCGCCAAGCGCCTTGCCGAGGGTGCCCAGGAAGTTGCGACGGGTGCTCATAGCTTATCTCCATTCGCGGACTGCTGCCGGACGGCGGGGCGGCGGCTGGGCTCCTCGCTTCGGCTCTCTCGCCCACACGCGCGCTGCCGCTTGTCGAACGCGTCAAGGTAAGGACCGGCACCGCTGTTGAGCGCTGCGCCGATATCTCCGCCCTCCTCGATCAGAGTCTCGGAGACGGCCATCACGCGCCACCACGCAACCCGCGCGACGTCGCCGATATCTCGGAACACGCCTTCGGTGCGCTCCCACGCCTCCAGCATGTCAAAGACCATCTTGGCGTCTTGGTTGTCCCTCGCCAGTTCGCGCACCATGGTCTCCACGGCCGGCCTGCCGCTCCCGGCGGTCATGAAGGCCAGGCGTATCCATGGGCAGAAGTCAGCAGCGAACTCCTCGTTTGTCACGCCGAAGTGCAGCGGCTCGCCGTCCGGGTCGAGCAGCGGGCCGAATTCGATATCGGAGTCGCCCAGTTCCTCCTGGCTCATGGGCGCCTCGACCCCCTTCTTGATTGCGGAGGCGATCTCGGCCTCGGTCGGGCTTTTTGGGGATGCCTGGATCAGCTTGTGAACCGCCGCGGCGGCGCTGGCGATGTGGTCGGCAGGTGCATCAATGGTCATGGCTGGTAACTCCTCAACTATCGTCGCGCGGCTTGCGCGTCAGGTTGGACACTACACCCGCCTTCGGCTCGCCATCGGGCGGATCGCAGCGGGCGCCCCAGTGCTTCAGAAGCTGGCCAAGCTGCTCTCGCCGGGCCGGCGGCAGCGCCTCGATGTCGGCTCGCGTAATGGCGTCGAGCAGGGCCACGAGCTTGGTGGTGATCGGAGTGGCTGCTCACCCACTACGATGAAATCGAGGACGGCGCCGTTGTCGATGTCGAGTTCATCCTCGGGGAGACGAAGGAGCCGAAGGTGTCGGAGCGGGTCGAGTTCCCGACGTAGGGCAGACGTGCTAGAGTGCCATTGTCATGACCACGCAAGAGAAGCTCGAAGCTCTGTTCGCGAAGGTGCGCGCCCTGCCAGAGCCGCGCCAACAGGCCGCAATCGAAGCCCTGAGCGAGATTGCCGAGGAGCCTTACCAGCTTTCCGACGATGAGCTTGCCGTGCTCGGGCCAGCAATGGAGCGCGTCCGGCGCGGGGAGTTTGTGCCGGACGAGGAAGTCGCCGAGCTGCTCGACAAGCCATGGCGCTGAAGCTCCGGCTCGATCCGCGGGCCAAGCGCGACCTCGTCGAGATCCGGACGTACCTCCTCGATCATGCCGGCCCGGCCGCTGCGAACCGGGTGCGGGAACACCTTCGCGTGCGCTTCCACCGGCTGCGGGGCAATCCCATGATCGGCGTTGTCACGGCCGAGCCGGGCATCCGCCTCCTCGCCCCGACCCGCTATCCCTGCCGCATCTACTACACCGCGACGGCCAGGGAACTGGTGATCCTGCACGTTCGCCACGGCGCGCGCCGCGACCCGGACCTCGGCGACCTGGGGCACTAGGCTGCAGCCGGCTCGATGGCTGTTTCCGCGGTCCTCCGGCCGAGCCAGTACCGCGCCGAGAACCTCACCTGCTCACGCATGTCGTGCGTCCCGCCCGCCAGCCATTCCAAGTAGTCGGCCGGCACGGTATCGAAGCGCTCGCCGCGGTGCTTGCCGAACCGGAGGACGCTGAGCAGCGCCGCCTCGCTCGACCACTGCACCAGGTCGCCCCACTTCGCGTGCTTGAGGACCTCGGTGAACACGGCCGCGGTGACGATGGCGTCGCTCAGGGCGCGGTGCGGGCTCAGGGTGCGGCGGTCGATGCTGAACGGATTGACGAGCCCCAGGCGATACCTCAGCGCCTGGCTGTTGTGCGCCGGCAGGTCGGGCCAGATGCGCAGGGCGGCCTTGTAGGTGCAGACCCATGTCGCATCGCCCAGCAGCGGCCCGAGGAAGGAACGCTCGAAGTCGGCATTGTGCGCCACGTAGGCGTCGGCATCTTTGAACAACTCCATGAGGGGCGGCGCGCCGGCGAGGTCCTCGTCGATCAGGTGATGCACGGCGCTGGACTCCGGCAGTACCGGAATGCCCGGCCGGACCAGGGTGCTCTGCCGGTTGGCGATGGTGCCGTCCTTGAGCAGGTCCACGGAGGCGATCTCGATGATCGCGTCGACGGCCGCGTCGGTGCCGGTGGTCTCGATGTCGATGACGCGGATCGTCATGAGCTTGGCTCAATGCCTAGGCGTTGCGGTGTGCCAGATCATATGATAGTTCGGTGCCTATGCCTAGGCGTCGTTTGGCCATGCCTAGGCATAAGTGCCTAGGCAATCATGTCTAGGCAATGGGACGCCTAGACAATGCACATCATCGGAGTCCTTAACGGCAAGGGTGGCGTGGGAAAAACCACTCTCACGGCATGCCTAGGCGTTCGTGCGTCCGAGGACCGGGACGCCCATATTGCCGTGGTCGATCTCGACCCATCGAGCAGCTTTGCCGAGTGGTACGCCCGCCGCGGTTCGCCCGACAACCCAGAACTCTACCGTGGCGTCGACCGCGCCAGCGATGCAGTCGAAGCTCTGCAGCTCACCAGCCCCTACACCCATCTGTTCCTCGACGGCCCGCCCAACTCGATCCTGCTGACCGAGGATGCGGTCCGCGTGTGCACGCTGGTGCTTATCCCGATTCGCGCGAGCGGGCTCGACATCGGCTCGTCCCGCGACACCATCCACATGTGCCAGGACTACGGCACGGCCTGCCTCATGGTCATCAACGCCAAGGGCACCCATGACGGCAGGCTCGTGGAGGAGGCCCGAGCGCTGCTGAAATCCTGGAAGGTGCCGGTCGCCGACACGGTGATCGCCCATCGGCTGCAGTTCATCAACGCCATGACGACTGGCAAGACGGGGCCCGAGAAGGACGCCAAGGCCGCGGCCGAGATCGACGACCTCTGGGGCGAGGTGAAGGCGGCCCTGCGCAAGGCAGCGAGGGGCCGGCCATGACCAACGAAGAGCAGGTCGATTCCTTCGCGTCCCTGTTCGCCGGCCCTCCCGGCGACCAGCA
>DATBKR010000383.1:0-4290 GCA_036555805.1 Hyphomicrobiaceae bacterium
GCCGTGGGCATGATGCCGGCCCATGAGCAGGCATCGTTTTGACCATAGTGTTGACCGTAGTGACGACATCAAGGAGGTGTCGGCGCCGGCGCGGCTTCGGCGGATCGAGGTGATCACGGGTGCGGAGCGGCGGCGCAAGTGGTCGGCGCGGGAAAAGTCGGAGATCGTCGCCGAGAGCCTGGCCGAGGGTGCCGTCGTCTCGGAGGTGGCGCGCCGGCACGGGCTCAGTCCGCAGCAGCTGTTTGGCTGGCGTGCGCGGTTGCGCGCTGCAGTGCGGGCTTCGGCGCCGTCGTCCGATGCGAGGCCGTCATTCGTGCCGGCGATCGTGGAGAGGGAGCCGCCGTTGCCGGCTGCACCGGCCTTGCCGGCAGCGGTGATGGCAATGGGCGCCGCCGGTGTGGTCCCGGCGTCGATCGAGATTGCCCTGGGCGGAGTCATCGTGCGCGTGCGCGGCGAGGCCGATCTGCGCGCTTTGACAGCGGTGCTGAAGGCCCTGCGGGTGCGCGCATGATCTCGCCCTCCGGCAACACGCAGATCCTGGTGGCGACGAAGCCGGTGGATTTCCGCAAGCAGGCCGACAGCCTGGCAGCGCTGGTGCAGGAGGCGCTCGGCGCCGACCCGTTCTGCGGGACCGTCTACGTGTTCCGGGCCAAGCGCGCCGACCGGGTGAAGCTCATCTGGTGGGACGGCACGGGGCTGTGCCTTCTGTCGAAGCGCCTGGAGGGCGGACAGTTCCGCTGGCCGCGCATCGAGGACGGCGTGATGCGGCTCACGCCGGCACAGTTGTCGGCACTCGTGGAGGGGCTCGACTGGGCGCGCGTGACGCCCCGCGAGGTGGAGCGTCCGAGGGCCGCCCAATGACCGCTGTCGAGATTGCACGTGCCCGGCTGGCGCATTCGACTGCGAAGCGCGCAACACCCAAGAAACGTGCCGCCGCAACACCGCCGCGGCATGACGACTCGGGCACGCAATCGGGGTTGGAAGACGCTGCGGAATCGGTGCTTGCTCGGTCCATGACGACGATGCCCGACGCCCTGCCGGATGACATCGGCGCGCTGCGCGTGCTGATCCTGGCCGAGCGTGCCGAGCGCGCGCAGCTCGCCGAGCGCAATGCGATCCTGGAGCGCCTCACCGCCAAGCTCGAACACATCGTCGCCGAGCTCAAGCGGGCGCAGTTCGGCCGCAGGTCGGAGCGCATCACCGACGACCAGCTGGCGCTCGCCCTCGACGAGCTGGAGACAGCCGCCGCCAAGGTCAACGCCGAGGCCGAGAAGGCGGACCCGGAACGGAAGGCGGCCGCGGCGAGGAAGCGCCGCGCCAGCCGCGACGAGAAGCTTGATCATCTGCCGCACGAGGAGGTCGTGATCGAGCCGGAGAGCAAGGTCTGCCCGTGCTGCGGTGGTGAGCTGCACGTGATCGGCGAGGATACATCGAAGCGGCTCGACAAGGTGCCGGCCAAGGTTACCGTGCTCGTGACACGGCGGCCGAAGTACGCCTGCCGGACCTGCGAGAAGACTGGCGCCGACGAGGTCGCCGGCATCATCCAGGCGCCGGCGCCAGCGCGGCTGATCGAGGGTGGGCTGCCGACCGAGGCTCTTGTCGCCGACGTCGTGGTGTCGAAGTACGCCGACCACCTGCCACTCTACCGGCAGTCGCAGATCCTGGCGCGCCACGGCGTGAGGATCGAGCGCTCGACACTGGCCCAGTGGGTCGGCGCGGCGGCGGCCGAGCTGGCCCCGCTCACCGATCATCTGCTGCAACAGCTGAAGGCTTCACCGAAGCTGTTCTGCGACGAGACGCGCTGCCCCGTGCTCGATCCCGGTCGCGGCAAGACCAAGACCGGCTACCTGTGGGCGATCGCGCGCGACGACAGGCCGTGGAGCGGCTCAGATCCGCCCGCCGTCGTCTACGCTTATGCGCCCGGCCGCGGGGCCAAGCACGCCGTGAAGCTGCTCGACGGCTTCAATGGCGTGCTGCAGGTCGACGGCTATGCCGGCTACAACGCGCTCGCCGATCCGGCGCGTCGGGGCGGGGCGGTGACGCTCGCCTATTGCTGGAGCCACCTGCGGCGCAAGTTCTACGAGGTCTACGTCGGCGGCCATTCCCCGATCGCCACTGAGGCGCTCGCCCGCATCAAGGAGCTCTATGCGGTCGAAGACGAGATACGCGGGCTGCCGCCCGAGCTGCGCCGGCGTGCGCGCCAAGAGCGCTCCAAGGTGATCGTCGCGGCGCTCAAGCCCTGGTTCGAGCAAAGCCTCGCGGCCGTGCCCAGGGGCGGCAAGATCGGCGAGGCGCTGGCGTACGGGCTCAACCACTGGGACGGCCTCACCCGCTTCCTCGACGACGGCCGCATCGAGATCGATTCCAACACGGTCGAGCGCTCGATCCGCGGTCTGGCCCTCAACCGCAAAAACGCTCTGTTCGCCGGCCACGACCTCGGCGCCGAGAACTGGGCAACCGTTGCCTCGCTTGTGGAGACCTGCAAGCTCAACGCCGTCGATCCGCTCGCCTGGATGACCGACACGCTGACCAAGCTCGTCAACCTCTGGCCCGCCTCCCGCATCGACGAGATGATGCCCTGGGCCTACGCCGCCAGGCGCGCCTGACTCCCTGTCGAGGTGGGGTGGCTCGACCGCTTACCCTGGCTCAACTTGGTGGAGCGCTTCTTCGCCGAGATTACCGGCAAGAAGATCCGGCGTGGCGCCTTCAAGAGCGTCGCCGACCTGATCGCTGCCATCGAGGACTACCTGAGCAAGCACAACGCCGATCCCAAGCCCTTCGTGTGGACCAAGTCCGCCGAGACCATCCTGGCCAAGACCCGCCGCGCTCGCGCGAAGGTCGATGCTGTCAAAACCGGGTACCAAACGTTAGAGTCGGAACACTAGATGTGTGCCCGCTTTGCAAGATTGTTGTCCCGAAGCGCACTCACCCCCGCAATGAAGTCCTCTGCCGCTGCACTACGCTCCGCAGCTCCGGTGTCGACGCGATCTACACTCTCAATGAGAGCGGCACCCTCTGCATGCCGATCACGGGTGAGGATCCCGCGTCCTTTGACACGATGCAGATGACGCAAGCAAGGGTCATCTTTTCTGAGCTCTCTACGTTGGACATAACACAGCCGACCTGCGAGACTACCTACGGTATTAAGACCGACCCATCCGGACCGGGCGTTGGATTACGGTACTCGATGTTAGCCATGCACCAACCTACTCTAATGTCGCCATCGGAACGGCTCCGACGTGTAATAACGGATATCGGTAACGATTACTTGGAGCGGGCGCTCAACGACCTAGTCGATATTGTTCACGAATGGAGACATCGACTTCCCGTCGAGCAGAGAATTATGGCCCCGCAACTAAAATCAAGCTACGTGCACCAGCAAAATGAAATGGTTCGCGGAACAAGAAGTTTCGAAGAGGTCTCGAGATCGCGCAGCCTACTTGTCGGCAACGCCCTAATCTTCTGCGAGAACCTAACAAAGTACATAAATGAAGACACGAATTCGCTAAGCTATTCTCCCGCGGCTTCGGGAAACTCGTCTTCCATACACGGGGCAATTACGCAATCGGAACAATCTGCGCCCGAGACGCCTGAAAGGGGACTCGCAATAGTAGAGGGTCGACGTATTCAAAAGTCGTTCGCGAAGACCCATTTCTCGCTGCAGCCCCTTGATTTGGCTATTTTTCCCGGTGTAATTATTGGTGTTGTCGGTGCGAACGGAAGCGGGAAAAGCACCCTACTTAACGTCATACGCGGTGAAATATCGCCGGATAAAAATACCCTTCTGAAGTACCCGAAAATATGCGCGCAGTACAACGACTGGAACATCATCCGGCCGCGGATTGGCTATGTTCCGCAGGAATTGGAACGTTGGCGTGGGTCAGTTAGGGGAAACCTAGAATATGCACTCGCTGTCCACGGGGTAACGGGCGCTGAAAATAAAGAGTGGTCTGATTCGTTGATTGCCCGGCACGACCTCAGTCCATACGAGGAGCTCGGTTGGGAGGAGCTGTCGAGCGGTTACCGGCTTCGCTTCGAACTGGCACTCGCTCGCGCCCACCGCCCGGACCTTTTGATACTCGATGAACCAATGGCCAATTTGGACATGAGTAGCCAGCAAAAAATGCTCCATGATCTGCGCACCATTGCAAGGAGCGGTATGGCAGTGCTCCTGACAACTCAACACCTATATGAGATCGAAGCAGTCGCTGATGAAGTTATCGTATTGTCTGGAGGTCGCAGGATAAGCGTCCCTCAGAAACGCGAAAATACTGTCCTGGAAATTTGGGG
>DATBKR010000384.1:0-24663 GCA_036555805.1 Hyphomicrobiaceae bacterium
CCATTGCCCATGTCGTCGGCGAGCTTCAGGAGATCCGGCGCGCCGGCCTGCCAGCGGCAATCGGCGATTTCCATCGCTGGTAAGATGGCCTCGACGGCGGCCTCGATCTCGGCGCGCCCGTAAGGGGTGGCGCGCGCCGGCAGATCGCGGCCGAGCCGGAACGCGATCTCGCATTCGAGCATCGGCACCACGAATGCGGCCAGCGCGACGGTCGCAGGTGCCGCGTGAAAGAACGGAGGGAACAGCGCACCAGCCACCGGCTTGTCGGTGCCGTAGCCCCGCTGCTGCGCCGAGGCGAGGGCCGTTACCTTCCAGGCGCGCACATCGCCGCCCGCGAGACGCGCCAGTTCGGATTGCACCCGGTAGGCGTCGGCGACATCCGCAATCGTGTCGCGCCACGGCGCGGGATCGAGCGCGGCGCCCCTGGCGCGGGCCTCCGCAAGCTGTGCAGCGAGGGACGCAGTCATTGGCCCGGCTCGGGGCTGAAGTATTTGTCGAACTTCTCCGGCACGCCGTCGAACGCCTTGCCGTCGGCTGGCGGATCCTTCTTGCCGGTAATGTTTGGCCAGTCGCCGGCATACTTGGCGTTAAGCTCGATCCAGCGTTCTACATCGGGTGCCGATTCCGGCTCGATCGCCTCCGCCGGGCATTCCGGCTCGCACACGCCGCAGTCGATGCACTCGTCGGGGTGGATGACGAGCATGTTCTGGCCCTCGTAGAAGCAATCCACCGGGCACACTTCCACGCAGTCCATGTATTTGCACTTGATGCAGTTCTCGGTCACGACGTAGGTCATCGCGCTGCTCCTGCTCCCCTGTGCGAAAGGCGGCGTCAGCGGCGCGGCGCGCCGGAGACGCCAAGGAACTCCAGCATCAGCTCGAGCTGGCCGTTCAGCATGTGCGTGCCGAAATGGACGGCATGGCCGCGCTCCTTGGCCGCGATCAGCAGCGGCGTCATCTCAGGCTTCATCACCACTTCGGCGACCAGCGAGGCCTTGTCGGCGCTTCCGAGGTCGAAGGAATGGCCGTCATCCGGTTGCAGGCCCAGCGACGTGGCGTTCACGGCGACATCGTGGCCCGACGCATCGGCCGTGCCGAGCGCCACCTTGCACGCGGGGAACGACCCGGCGACGCCGGCGACGAGCTTCTCGGCCCTGGAGCGGGTGCGGTTGTGGACGGTGATGGCCGCCGCGCCGCTGGCCGCGAGCGCATAGGCCAATGCGGTGCCCGCGCCGCCGGCGCCGGCGATGTAGAACCTGCGGCCTTCCACTTGATGGCCGCGCGACTTGAGGCCGGCGACGAAGCCGCGGCCGTCGAGCAGCGTGCCGACGAAGCGGCCGTCCGGCTCGCGCCGCACGGCGTTGACCACGCGGGTGTAAGCGCCGTCCCCGACGAGCGCGTCGCACAGCTCGGCCGACTCCTGCTTGTGCGGCGCGGTCACGATGAAGCCCTTGAGGTTGACGATCGACTTCAGCCCCGCCCAGCCGCGCGGCAGCTCGTCGCGCAGGATGTGGACGGCCACGCACACCGCATCGACGTTGCGAGCGGCGAAATAGTCATTGAACGCCATGGGTGTGCGCACATGCGCAACGGGATCGCCGACGATGGCGTAGAGATCGGTGGTGCCGGTGATCATGCGCGCCAAGCCTTAACTATCTAGTTAGATATGATCGGGCGGGGCACCTTGTCAATCGGCACTCGCACCACGCTCCGTCGGGGGTCAGAAGCTGGCAGCGATGGCGGCGAGGCGGCGATGGGCGGCGGCGCGGGCGGTGCAGATCGGCTCGGCCGGGCCAGCAGTCGGGCCGATGAGGATGAAGCGCACGTCGGCGATGCCGATGAAACGCAGCGCCTCGCGCAGATAGGGCGTGGCCATGTCGATGCGGCCGCGGTTCATGCCGGTGACGTAGTCGCTGCCGCTCGCAACGATTGCGACGGTGGGTCTGTCCGCGAGCAGCGGCAGGTAGCCGTGCGCAGGGTCGAAGCGGAAGGTCAGGCCGGGCTGGACGATCACGTCGAACCAGTGCTTCAGCTTGTAGGGAATGCTGAAGTTCCACATGGGGGTCGAGATGAGCACACGCTCAGCCCGCGAAACCCGCAGCGCCAACCTCTCGGCGGCGGCAAAGCCGTCGCGCTGCGCGTCGGTGAAGGCGTGGCCCGCGAGGCGCGCGTACTTGGCCTCCAGCAGGGCGTCCGTGAACTCGGGCAGGGGCTCGCGCCACAGGTCCATCGCGTCGATCTCCCAGTCCGGATTCGCCTGCCGGAAGCGGTCGAGGAAGACGCGGGCGCCGGCGGCCGACTCCGATTGGGCGCGCGGCGAGCAGGCGATGTGGAGCAGGGTCGTCACCGCCTGCGCCCCTCATCCGAGCGCTTTGACGACGGTGTCGGCGTCGGTGACGACGGCCACGTTCCGCAGCGCGAAGTCGATCGAGGCGTTGTGCCAGCCGGCGTTCATGGTCGAGCAGCAGTCTTCGGGCACGATCATGAAGTAGCCCTTGTCGGCGCCGGTGCGGGCGGTGTGCTCGACCGACATGTTAGTCCACGCGCCGGTGTTGATGATGAAGTCGCGGCCTGTGGCCTTGAGGATGGTCTCCAGCCTGGTGCCTTCCCAGGCGCTCATGCGCATCTTCTCGACCACGAAATCGCCGGCCCTCGGCTCCAGCCCGGGCACCGGGGCCGCGCCCCAGCTGCCGCGCACAAGGGCCTTGCTGTCCACCAGGCCCTCGAACAGCGGCGCGTTGAGGGTGACGCCGGGCGCACCGGGTTCGACGACGAACCAGACGTGGATGACGACGACGCCGCGGGCGCGCGCCGCCTCCGCCAGGCGGCGGACGTTGTCGACCACGCGCTGCTGGCGGGCGTGGTCGGGGGCGCCGGAGTCGGCGAAGGCGCCGCCGTCCATGATGACGTCGTTCTGCAGGTCCTGGATGATCATGGCGCAGCGCTGCGGGTCGAGGCGCATCTCGCCTTGCGTCAGCCTGGGGGCCGGCGCGGCGGCGCCCGCGCCGGCGGCGGCGCCGCGACGGGCGCCCATGTAGGGCTCGTGACGCGGCCCGACCCTGGTGGGGATGGCGTACACCGAGTGCGTGGCCGTGAGATAGAGCGTGCGGAAATCCGACCCGCCCCAGGCAAGGTTGGCGACCAGCTCGGGCAGACGCAGCTTGCCCAGGAGCTGCGCCTCGGGGGAGTAGACCCAGATGCCGCCGGGAGCCGTCACCCAGACGTTGCCGCGCTGGTCGCTTTTCATGCCGTCCGGTACACCGGGCTCCAGCTCCGAGCGGATGCCGCTGGCGAAGACGCGCGGGTTGGCGAGCGAACCTTCGGCATTCACATCGAAGACGCGGATCAGCGCCTGGACGGTATCGTTGACGTAGAGCAGCCGCTCGTCGGGCGAGAAGCAGAGCCCGTTGGGCTGGTCGAACAGATAGCGGTCCACCAGCAGCTTCGGCTCGCCACCGCCGGGCGGCACACGGTAGACGCCCTGGAAGCCCAGCTGGCGTGGCCGCTCGACGCCGTAGACCGGCATGCGGCCGTACCAGGGATCGGTGAAGTAGATCGCGCCGCCGGAATGCACGCACACGTCGTTGGGGCTGTTGAGCTCCTGGCCCTGGAAATGCGAGGCGAGCACCTCGCGCCGGCCGTCTGGGCGCTCGCGCACCAGGGACGAGGTGGCGTGCTCGCAGACGATCAGGTTGAGATCCGCGTCGTAGGTCATGCCGTTGCACTTGTTCGAGGGGCGCCTGACCTCGACGACGCCGCGACGCTGGTCCCAGCGCCGGCGCACGTCGCCCGGCATGTCCGAGAACAGGAGATAGTGGTCCACCGGGTGCCAGATCGGCCCCTCCGTGAACTCGAAGCCGGTGCCGACCTGGCCGACCGGTGCGTAGGGGTCGACCAGGTCTTCGAACTCGCGCCGCAAGGTGACGTGGGTCATCGGCTCGCTCGTGCTGCGCCGGCTTCAGGCCGGGAACCAGTTGCGCTGGGGCAGGGATTGGACAACGGGGCCGGGGACCTGGTCGTGCAAGCGCCCGACGACGGTGCCGCCCTCGACCTTGGCGGGCCTGTCGTGCACCGGGAGCAGATAGCGGGAGCTGCTCAGCAGCTTCTTGATGGCTGCCTTCTCGGCCCGCTTGGTGGTGCCGTGGTTGCCGGTGGTGCGCGGCTCCCAGTCGTGGATCTCGTGAAACGGGGTGACGATCTGGTCGTTGAAGTCGTAGATCACGTCGCCGCAGATGGTGGCGATGCCGTCGGCGGTGTGGACGTGGATGTTCATGGAACCCTCGGTGTGGGCGTTGGCGGCCTCGCAGTAGACGCCGGGCATCAGCTCGATGGGGCCAGTCAGCTCAAGATCGAGGAAACGCAGCGCGCCCTTGGTGTGCAGGCGGTCGATCAGGTGCTTGATGTCGGGCGCGGGGTACTGCGGGTGCATCAGCCCGGAGACGGAGTATTCGAGCTCGCGGCGGTTGAGGACGACCGTTGTGTTCATGGGGAACAGGTCGTCCTTGCCCGCGTGGTCGATGTGCAGGTGCGTGTGGCAGACGAAGCGCACGTCGCCCATGCGCACGCCGTGGCGCGCGAGCTGGTTCTCGATCATGTTCTCATGGTACTGCAGGCCGCGCATGCCCAGCGTCTCCATGATCTGGTTGGAGCGGTAGCCAGTGTCGACAACGACCGGATAGGGCCCGCCGAGGATCAGGAAGCCGAGGGTGAGGACGCGGCGCGTGCGGCCGCAGTCGCGGCCCAGGACCAGGAAGCTCGATTCCAGCTCGATGTCGCCGTAGTCCAGAACCTTGATCTCCAGTGGCATTGCATCCCTCCGATTCTTGTTCTTTGTCGCTATGGCGCCGTGGTTGTCGCGGTAGGGCGGATTGCCCCGGACTTGATGCGGCGGTAATCCGCCGTTTGCACCGGTGCGTGGCCGATTACAGGCTTCGCCCTAGTCCGCCTTACAAGCTTCCCTCTCAGCGACAGCGCATGCGCGACGATGGCTGAGCCGGAACTGCCATCGACGAGATCGTCGACGAAAGGCGCGATGGCGATGAGCGCCTCCGTCCGCGGTCGGAAGCCGGGGCCCGCCGCCAGGGGCGTCAGCCAGCTGAGCCGCCAAGCCAGGCGCGACAGCCGCGCCACGGCGTCGCGCAGGGCGCCGGGGTCGCCGCGCTCCAGCCCGTCGGAGACGATGAGGACGGCGGCGCCGCGGGCGTAGGCGGAGAAGCGCGGTACGGCGAGGAAGGCCCGCAGCGCGTCGCCGATGCGCGTGCCGCCGTCCCAATCGCTGACGAGGTGCGCGGCCGCGGCGAGCGCCTGCTCCTGGCGCTTGAGGCGCAGGGCGCGGGTCACGCGGGTGAGGCGGGTGCCGAAGGTGAAGACCTCGACAGGGCCGGCCGCCTGCACCAGGGCATGGGCGAGCCGCAGGTTCTCCTCGGTCTGCGCCTTCATGGAGCCGGATACGTCGATCAGCAGCAGCAGCTTGCGCGGGCGCGTCCGCCGCTTCAGGCGGGAGAGGTGCAACGTCTCGCCGTCGTTGCGCACCGTTTCGCGCAGGGTGCGGCGCAGGTCCGCGACCGGACCGCGGCGCGCCCGCGTGCGCCGGTGGCCGCGCCGGCGCGGCAGGCGCCGATGCGCCTCGCGCCGGAGGCCGCGCAATGCGGCGCTGGCCGAGGTATCGGCGAAACGACGCTGGACCAGGGCTTCGGCCCGCGCGGCGGCAAGGCCGGACTCGTTGCCTTCGTCCGTAAGCAGCAGCTCCTGGTCGCCGCGACCTTCCTCCTGCAGCCGCACGATCTCCTCGTCCTGACCCTCGCCCTCCGCGCGCTCCACCGCCTCGCTGCCGCAAAAGTGCAGGTCGAAGAGACGGTCGTAGGTGGCTCGCCGCTCGCGCGGGGGTGCGAGTGTGGCCAATCCGGCCTGGCGGATGCTTTCGAGGCTGCGGGGGCCGAGCAGTCCGATGGCTGCAAGGAAGGCGATGGACTGCTCCGGCCCCACCGCGAAACCGTTGGCGCGCAGCAGCGCGGCGAAGGAGATGAAGACGCGCGCGGCGCGAGGGAATGGCGGCGCGGTGCTCATTGGGTCGCCTCCGCAATGAGGGCGTCGAGCCTTGGCGAGATGAAGTGCAGATCCTCCTCGTCCTTGAGGGCGGCTCCGATGGAGCGCCTGAAGGCGTCTGGCCAGCGGGCGCCGCCCTTGTTGAGGAGCGTGGCAGCCTCGGCCCAGTCCACCGCCTCGGCGATGCCGGGCGCCTTGCTGAGCGGCTCGCGCCGCAGCCGGCCGACGGCGGCAACGACCGCGCGGGCCGTCGACTCGACGACGCTGGAGGCCCGCATCATGACAATGCGGGCCTCACGATCGGCCGTGGGGTAGTCGATCCAGTGGTAGACGCAGCGGCGGCGCAGGGCCTCGTGCAGGTCGCGCGTCCGGTTCGAGGTCAGCACCACCGCCGGGCGCTCGGCGGCGCGCACCGTGCCCCGCTCGGGGATGGAGATCTGGAAGTCGGAGAGGAACTCCAGAAGGAAAGCCTCGAACTCCTGATCGGCGCGGTCGATCTCGTCGATCAGGAGCACCGTGGAGTCGGGAGCGCGCAGCGCCGCCAGCATCGGTCGCTCGATCAGGAACGCCTCGCCGTAGATGTCGATGGTTTCGCTCCCGGCCTGGCGGATCGCCAGCATCTGGCGCGGGTAGTTCCACTCGTAGAGGGCGGCGGCGGCATCGATGCCCTCGTAGCACTGCAGCCGGATGAGCCGGCGGGCGAGCACGGCGGCGATGGCTTTGGCGGCCTCGGTCTTGCCAACGCCGGGCGCGCCCTCCAGCAGCAGCGGCTTGCCGAGCGCGAGGGCGAGGTAGGCGGCGGTGGCCAGCCCTTCGTCGGCCAGGTAGTAGGCGGCGCGCAGCGCCTTCTCGAGCGCCTTCGGGCCGTCGATGCCGACGATGCTGCTGCGGACCGCCATGGCGCCACCTCACCAGCGCTGCTGCGGGCGGGCGCCGCCCTGGGCCTTGATCGCGCGCAGCACCTTCTCCGGCGTGATCGGCAGCTCGTCGATGCGCACGCCCACGGCGTTGAAGATGGCGTTGGCAATGGCGGGCAGCACCGGATTGGCGCACATCTCCCCCGGTCCCTTGGCGCCGAACGGGCCGTCGGGGGCGGGGCGCTCCAGCACCGCGATGTCGTGCGGGCAGATGTCGCCGGGGCCGGGCATCAGGTATTCGACGAAATCGCGAGGGCCGTGGCCCGGATCGGGGTAGTAGGGCTCCGTGGTCTCGTAGAGGGCGTGGCTGACGCCCATCCAGGCGCCGCCGACGAGCTGCTGCTCGACCAGGCGCGGGTTGAGGGCGCGGCCCAGCTCGTAGGCGCTGTCCATGCGCACCATCGCCACCTCGCCGGTCTCGTCGTCGACCTCGACCTCGGCCACCAGACAAGCATGGGCGTAGCAGGTAGCCGGCGACATCTCGCCGGTCTCCGGGTCGACGTCGGAGAGCGGCACCAGGAAGATGCCGCGCCCCGCGATCGTCCTGCCCTGCTTGAACTGGGCGGCGATGGCGACGTCCTTAGTGGAGATCGACCGGTGCGGCGCTCCCTTGACGTGGATGTTGCCGCGACCGTCGGTCTCCAGGTCCGCTGCGTTGACCTCCAGGTCCTCGGCGGCGGCCTCGAGCATGACGCCGCGGGCCTCTCGGGCCGCGGCCATCACGGCATTGCCGACGCGGTGCGTGCCGCGCGAGGCGAAGGAGCCCATGCAATGCGGCCCGGTGTCGGAATCGGCGGTGTCGACGTAGACGTCCGCGACTGGGACACCCAGCGTTTCCGCGCAGATCTGGCGCGTGACCGACTTCATGCCCTGGCCGAGGTCGATGGAGGACAGTGACACCGTGAACTTGCCGCTGGGGTTGGAATGCACCAGCGCCTGGCTGGGATCGCCACCCAGGTTCATGCCGATGGGATAGTTGATCGACGCCATGCCGCGGCCCCGATGCCTGGCCATCTCAACGCCTCCTGGTCCCGAACACGGAAGAGAACCGGGTCGCGCCGTGCTGCGGCGGCGGCCGCGACGGCGATGGGGTCAGACCCTTCGGATCTGACCCCAGATTGCCGGTTGCCGCCGGCAGACCGCGGTCATACGTCGTCCGCTGCTGGGTGGCCGGAGCTGGACCCGCCCGCGGCTCGCCGGGCGTCGGCGGCACGACGGCGCGGCTGCCACCGCCGTCCCTGTGCGACGACATGCGCTTGAACTCGTCGCGGATCGGCCACTTGGCCTTCTCGGCGGCAACCTGGACGCACTCGATCAGCGCGGTGTTCTTGGCTTCGCGGCGGTGCGCCTTCATGTCGCCGTCGCGATAGGCGTTGAGGATGCGGAATTCCATCGGGTTCATGCCGACGAGATGCGCGAGCTTGTCCATCTGGCACTCGACGGCGAAATCCATGGCCGTCACCCCGAAGCCGCGCATAGCGGTGGCCGGCGTGCGGTTGGTGAACACGCAGTAGATGTCGCTGTGGACGTTGGGGATCGTGTACGGACCCGGCACGTGCGCGGTGCACTTGACCACGGCGTAGCTGGACAGCCGCGTATAGGCGCCGCTGTCGAAGTAGGCGCGCACCTTGCGCGCGACGAGGCGGCCGTCGCGCATGACACCGTCCTTGATGTAGATGCGCTCGGCGCCGCGCGGCGGTCCGTACTGCATCTCCTCCTCGCGCCCGAGCACATAGCGCACGGGACGCCCGGTCAGCATCGCGCCCAGGATGCAGAGCGGCTCGGTGATGGTGTCCACCTTGCCGCCGAAGCCACCGCCCACCGTGCCGCCGATGAAGTGGAAGGTGTTGGAGGGGACATCCAGGATCTTGGCGCAGGTGTCGAGGGAGAAGAACAGGGCCTGCGTCGAGGTGTAGACGATGTAGCGCCCGTTGGTGTCGGGCGCGGCGATGGAGCCGTTGGTTTCGGTCGGCGCGTGCTCGATGGGCGACATCTGGTAGCGCTGCTCGAAAACGTGATCGGCCTCGACAAACGCGCGCTCGACATCGGCGAAGCGCAGCTTCTGGTGATCGTAGCGGTCGTGATAGATGAAGGCGTTCTTCGGATAGGTCTCGTTGACGACGGGGGCGCCCGGCTTCAGGGCCTCCTCGACGTCGAGCACGGTGGGCAGCGGATCGTAGTCGATGCGCACCTTGGCCATCGCCTCGTAGGCCTCGCGCGAGCTGTCCGCCACCACGGCCACGATCGGTTCGCCCTTGTAGCGTACCTTGCCAACGGCCAGCGACGGCTCGTCGTCCTTGCCGAAATTGATCAGGCTCATCAGCGTGTTGAGGTTGCGCGGCACGTCGGCGCCGCGGATGATCCGGCGCACTCCGGGCGACCGCTCGGCGTCGCTGGTGTCGATGTGCCGCAGGCGCGCATGGGCGTGGGCGCTGCGGACCACCTTGAGGTGCAGCATGCCCTGCAGCTTGTGGTCGTCGAAATACGTCGACGTGCCCGTGACGTGCCCGAGCATGTCCTGGCGCTGCGTGCCCTTGCCGATCTCCTTGAGGTTGTCGTCGCGCTCGTCGGCGAAGATGTCCTTGCGCAGCTCCAGCATGGCAATGTCCTTTACGCGCCGGCGCGTCCGCCAGGTCCTCTGGCCGAGGCGGCGGCGAGCACGGCGTTGACGATCGGTTCGTAGCCGGTGCAGCGACAGATGTTACCGGAGATCGCCTCGACCACCTCGTTGCGGCTCGGCGACGGGTTGCGGTCGAGCAGCGCCTTGGCGGCCATCAGCATGCCCGGCGTGCAGTAGCCGCACTGCGCGGCGAAGTTGTCCGCGAACGCCTGCTGTGGATGCAGGTGCGGTCCATGCTTCAGCCCGTCCAGCGTCTCGACGGAGCGCCCGGCGATTGTCTCGGCGAGGGTGAGGCAGGCGAGGTGGAGCTCGCCGTCGATCAGTACGCTGCAGGCGCCGCAGCCGCCCTGGCCGCAACCGAATTTTGGCGTCATGTCGCCGATGAGCTCGCGCAGCGCCACCAGCAGGCTGGTGCCGCCGTCCACGAAGATGGCGACCTCGCGGGCGTTGTGACGGAACTGCAAGGCGGTCTTGGGCATGGCTCTACTCCTGTCCGGACAGCAGGCGGCGCAGGTGCACGCCGACGATCTCGCGGCGGTACCAGGCGCTCGCAAGCGCGCTATCGGCGGGCGAGGTGCCTTCAGCGGCGGCAGCCGCGGCGGCGGCGATGGCGGCGGCGTCGAGTGGGCGCCCATCGAGGGCGCGCTCGGCGGCCCTGGCGCGAACCGGCGTCGGCGCCATGGAGCCGAGCGCGATGCGCGGGCCCGCGACGCGTCCGCCGCTCAGCGGCAGGTGCGCGGCCAGCGTGATCACCGCGCCGCCCTTCGGCTTGATGCGGGCGATCTTGCGGTAACGGAAGGCCTCGGCGCTCGCCGGCTTCTGGCAGGAGACGGAGAGCGCGAGCGTGCCGGCGTGCCGCTCGCGGGCCTGCAGGAACTCCTCCAGCGCCATGTCGCGCGTGCCGAAGCCGCCGTGGAGCGCGACGGTGGCGTCGAGCGCCAGCAGCGCCACGGTGAAATCGCCGTACGGTACCGGCGCGAACAGATTCCCCCCGACGGTGCCCATGTTGCGGACCGCCGGGCCGCCGATGGAGCGGGCGGGCGCGTGCAGGAAGGCGAGGTCGCGCTCGGCCAGGATGCGGGCGAAGGTGACGCCGGCGCCGATGGTGACGCGCGGCCCGCCCGCGTCGATGCGGGCGAGCGCGCGGTCGCCGGCGCGGACGATGGTGGAGATCGACACGTCGCCTTCGTTGAGGGCGCGCATCAGCAGCGTGCCGCCGCCGAGATAGCGGGCGCCGCGGTCCGAGGACAGGGCGGCTGCGACCTCGCCGGCGCTGGCGAAAGTCCTGACCGTCACCGGCATGGTGTCGCCTCCGCGCTCATGCAGCCTTCTTCAGGTGGCGGCGGATGGCCTCGAACCCGACCTGGTAGACCTCCTCCGACACCATCCGCGTGACGCGGTCCCGGTCCGACGGCCTGGTCGTAAAGCGCGATTCCCAGTGCCAGAAGGTGCGATCGCCGTCGGTCACGGGGAGCAGGCGGACGTGGGCAACGTAGTTGAACATCGGGATCGGCGTATCGAGCAGGCAGTAGCTGAACGTCTGCTCCAGGTCCGACAGGGCCAGCAGCTGCTCGCGCAGCTCCGAGCCGTCCTTCAGCCTGAAGCGCCGCACGCAGCCGACCTTGTCGGCCGGGTGCGCCCGCTCGATGGCGCTGGTGGCGACCGCGGGGTGCCAGCGGTCGTGGCCGTTGAAATTGCGCAGGACATCCCAGACCGCATGGGTGGGCGCCTCGATGATCGTGCTTTTGACCACGTGCGGCACGTCAGCCTCCGAAGGCGCGTTTCAGCGCGTCGAACCCGCCCTGGAATACGCCGCTGCCGATGCTGCTGACCAGCTCCGCCTCCCGCTCGGGCGGGCAGTCGAACTCGGCGGTCCATTCCAGGAAGGTCTTGTCGCCGTCGGTGACCGGTGTGAGCCGCAGCGTGGCGACGTAGTTCTCGACGCCCATCGGGGACTCCAGCATGGAGTAGGTGCAGAACATGTCGTAGTCGGAGAGGCCCAGCAGCTTCTCGCGGATGCGGTCGCCGTTGCGCAGGCGGAAGTCGCGCACGCAGCCGATCTTGTCCGCGGGCTCGCCACCCTCGATGCGGCTCTCGGCGATGGCCGGATGCCAGTTCGGCAGGCCGTTGAAGTCGCGCAACCGCGCCCAGACGCGGTCGTTGCGGGCGTTGACGACGGTGGAGATGTAGACGCGGGCCATCGCTTCGAGCCTCGGCTAGCTCTTCTTGCCGGCGCCGCCGTCTGCCGGGGCCTCGCTGCCGCCCGAGCCCTCGGCAGGGACCGCAGGCGGCGCCTTCGGCCTGGCATCGCCGCCCTTGCGCGTGGAGTCTCTGATGCCCTGCATGTCGCGCGCTTCGCGGATCAGGCCTGGCATTTTCGCGAGGCTGCCGCCCTCGACCCCGAGGTCTGAGAGGATCGAGTCGATCAGCGGCGCCTGCACGCGGTAGCGCAGCGCCGAATCGATGACCTCGTCGGTGGCGCTGCGGGCCGCGCCGTTGCCGTTGCCGTGGTCGCCGCCGTTGAGCCCGCCTACCTGCAGGATGCGGATGCCTTCGATCTTCTCCATCGGCTTGACGCTCTCGCGCACGATGCCCTCGATGCGGTCGAGCAGCTTGCGGCGGAACAGCGAGTAGCGCGCCTCGTCGGTGAGCACGTTCTCGGCCTCGTTGAGCAGCCGCTGTGCCTCCGCCTCGACGGCGGCGCGCACGCGCTCGGCCTCGGCGGCGATACGGGTCTCCTCGGCCTGCTTCTCGGCGAGCAGCACCTCGACGGTCCGGCGGCGCCGCGCGATCTCGCTCTCGCGCGCGGTGATGACGCGCTCCGTCGCCTCGGTCGCGCGCATGCGCGCCTCCTCCGCCGCGGCCCTGGCGGCGGACTCCTCCAGCGACTTATGGTAGAGCGCGATGGCCTTCTCCATGGTCGCGGTCTCGACCTCCTTCTCGCGGTGCACTTCCAGCTTGCGCAGGTCGCGCTCGCGGCCGATGCGCGCCTCGTCGAGCCCGCGGTCGGAGGCGATGCGGGCGCGGTCCACCTCCTCGCGGGAGGCGATCTCGGCCTCCTGCAGGGCCTGGAGGCGGGCGACCTCCAGCTGCTCGATGGCGCGCCGGCGCTCCAGCCTGGCGGCATCCAGTGCCTGCTCGCGCGAGATGTCGGCCGTCTCGATCTCCTTGCGCGCAATGATCTCGACATGCCGCACCTGCCGGTCGGCGTCGATGCGCTCCGACTTCTTGGCGGCGACGGCGATGACGCGCTCCTCGTCGGCGATCTCGATCGCCCGCTTCTGCTCGATGCCGAGCACCTCGCGGGTCTTGGAGGAGGCGATGCGCTCCGATTCCAGCGCCAGCTCGACGCCGATGCGGCGCCGCTCGACGGCGTCGCGGCGTGCCAGGTCGGCGGCCTCGATCGCCTCGGTGCGCTCGATCTCCAGCGCCCGCGTCTCCCGCTCCGCGCGGATGCGCTCGGCGGCGACCACCTTCTCCTGGGCGATGCGCGCCGCCTCGATCGCCTCCCTGGAGGCGATGTCGGCCCTCTCGATGGCGCGGTTGCGGGCGATCTCCAGGGCGCGGACGCGCTCCTCCTGGCCGATGCGGGAGCTTTCCGTAGCCTCGCGGGCGGCAATGCCGGCGATCTCCAGCGCCTGATTGCGCTCGATCTCCAGCTTGCGCGTGGTGTGCTCGGCGGCGATGCGTTCGGCCGCCAGCATCCGTTCGCGGGCGATGCGGGCGGCCTCCACCGCGCGCTGCGCCTCGATCTCGGCTTCCTGAATGGCGCGCACCTGCTGAATTTCCAGCGCGCGCGTGCGCTCGTCGGAGGCGATGCGCTCCATGTTGACGGTCATGGTCTGAGCGATGCGGGCCTTCTCGGTGGCCTCCCGCGCTGCAATCTCGGCCTCCTCTATCGCCCGCGTGCGCTCGACCTCGCGGCGGCGGGTCTCCTCCTCGTTGGCGATGCGCGCGTCGGTGACGGCGCGGTCCTGCTGGATGCGCGCCTTCTCGATGGCTTCGCGCGCGGCGATCTCGGCCTCCTCGACCGTGCGCATGCGCTGGATGTCCTGCTGGCGCACCTCGCGCTCGGAGGCGATGCGTGCGGCGTCGACGGCGCGCTGGTTGGAGATGCGGGCCTTCTCGATCTCCTCGCGAGCGATGAGCTCCTTCTCCTCGATCGCCCGCGTGCGCTCGATCTCCTTCGCCTTTGTCTCGCGCTCGGAGGCGATGCGCGCCTCGGCGATGGCCTGTTCGTTGGCGATGCGCGCCTTCTCGATCGCCTCGCGGGCGGTGATCTGGGCCTGCTCGGCCTCGGTTTCGCGCAACGCGCGCTCGCGCGCCACCTCGGCGCGCTGCAGCGCCCGGCGCATCTCGATGTCGCGCTCCTGTTCCAGGCGCGCGGTCTCGCTCTCGCGCTCGATCTGAAGCGCCTGCCGCTCCGCGTCCAGGTTGCGGGAGCGGATCTTGATCATGGAGTCCTGCTCGATGTCGTTGCGCAGCTTGCGCTTGGCCTCGATGTCCTCCATCAGGCGCGTGAGGCCCTCGGCATCGAACCGGTTCGACGGGTTGAAGAACTCCAGGTCGGTCTGGTCGAGGTCGGTGATCGCCACCGATTCGAGCTCCAGGCCGTTCTGGGCCAGCGCCTCGGCGGCGGCGGCCTTGACGCGGGCGACGTACTCGCCGCGCTGCTCGTGCATCTGCTCCATGGTCATCTCCGCGGCGACGGAGCGGATGGCGGAGACGAACTTGCCCGCGAGGAGGGCGTGCAGCTGTTGCGGCTCCATGGTGCGGCGTCCGAGCGTGGCCGCCGCGATCGAGACGGCTTCGCGCGTCGGCTGCACCCGGACATAGAAATCGGCCTCGATGTCGACGCGCATGCGGTCGCGGGTGATCGCGGCGTCCTGCTTGGAGCGCACGATCCCCATCGGCAGCACGTTCATGTTGACCGGCGTGAAGTCGTGGATGAACGGCAGCACGAAGGCGCCGCCGTTGATCACGACCCGCTCGCCGAGGAAGCCCGTCCGCACGAACGAGACCTCCTTCGACGAGCGATGGTAGAGCCAGTTGACGATATAGACGCCGATGACGGTCGCGACGATCGCGACGATCAGCCAGAGGATCAGCTCGCCGATCACGATCCCTGACATCTCCTCCCTCCCTCGACCTTGTCGTTACGCGATCGCACGCCCGATCGCCTTGAACTTGCGCACCTGGTCCGTCAGCGCCCGCTCCACCGGAAGGCGCTCCATGGAGGAGGCGCCGTAGAAACCGTGGCATCGGCGGGTCTTCCGCATGATGAAGTCGGCGTCGGCAGGGTCCGCGATCGGGCCGCCGTGCGCCAGCACCAGAATCTGCGGGTTGACGCTGAGCGCCGCCGCTGCCCAGGCGTCGATGCGCGCCGGGCAGTCCTGAAGCTTCAGCGCGGTGTGCGCGCCGATGGACCCGCCAGCGGTGAGGCCGAGGTGGCAGACGATGATGTCGGCCCCGGCAATCGCCATGGCCGCCGCCTCGGCCTCGCTGAACACATAGGGTGTGGTGAGCATGTCCTTCTCGTGCGCCTTGGCGATCATCTCGATCTCCAGCGCATAGGACATGCCGGTCTCCTCCAGGTTGGCGCGGAAGGTGCCGTCGATAAGGCCGACCGTCGGGAAGTTCTGCACGCCGGAGAAGCCGAGCGCTCTCAGCTGGTCCAGAAAAAGGTCCATGTCGCGGAACGGGTCGGTACCGTTGACGCCGGCCAGCACGGGCGTCCGCGTGACGACGGGAAGCACCTCGGCGGCCATCTCCAGGACGATGGCGTTGGCGTCGCCATAGGGCATGAGCCCGGCGAGCGAGCCGCGTCCGGCCATGCGGTAGCGGCCGGAATTGTAGATGACGATGAGGTCCACGCCGCCCGCCTCCTCGCACTTGGCCGAGAGGCCGGTCCCGGCGCCGCCGCCGACGATAGGCTCGCCCCTGGCCGCCATCTCCCGGAATGCCGCCAGAACGGCCGCGCGATCAAACCTGGGCATGGCTCACCTCGCCAGTCTCCGGCGCGCCCCGGTGCGGCCGAGCAGCGATCTGAGCTCGCTCACCACGGCAGCCGCGAGCTCGGGGTTGTTGATGTGGTTCCTGACACGGATCAGCCGCCGGTTGCCGGTCTGGCGCACCGTGCCTTCGAGCGCGCGGAAGAGGGCCGCGTCGGCCTCCGGGTTCCAGAAGGGCTGGCCGGGCGCATCCAGCGCCGAGACGCCGCCCTCTGGAAGCAAGAAGCGCACCGGGCCGTCCATCCGATTGAGCCGTTCGCCGATCCAGCGCCCCATCCGCCCGTTCTCCTCCGGCGTGGTGCGCATCAGCGTGACCTGCGGGTTGTGGACGTGGAATTTGCGCTGGCGATAGCGGTCCGGGATGGTGTCGGGCGCGCCGAAATTGACCATGTCGAGCGCGCCGACCGAGCCGATATAGGGCACGCGCGTGCGGATGACGGCGCCGAAGCGGTCCTCGGCGGCTGCGAACAGGCCCCCCATCAGAAGGTCCGCCACCTCGGTGGTTGTAAGGTCGATGACGGCCGCCAGTTGGCCGGAATCGACCAGCTTCTCCATGGACCGGCCGCCAACGCCGGTGGCGTGGAAGACCAGGCACTCGACCTCATCCCTCAGGTCGTCCGCGATCCGCTGGACGGCCGGCGTGGTGACGCCGAACATGGTGATGCCGACGGCGGGAAGGCCGGCGCCCGCCGCGCCGCGCTCCCCGACCGCGGGCTGCTCCAGGCGCGCCTTCACCATGCCGACGATCGCGTTGGCGCCGTTGGCCAGCACCGCGCGCGAGATCGCGTTGAGGCCCTGCACGTCGGTGACTGAGTACATCATGGTGATGTCGGAGGGGCCGACGTAGCCACCGACGTCGCCCGAGGCGACGGAGGAGACGATGAGCTTGGGCACCCCGACGGGAAGCGTGCGCATGCCGGGCGCCACCAGCGAGGCACCGCCCGATCCGCCCGCGGAGACGATGCCGGCCACGTTGCCCTGGCGGCGCAGCCAGTTGGCAAAAGCCTCCGCCATGGCCGTCACGGCCGCACCGCGGTCGGCACCAAACACCGTCGAACCGCCGCGCGGGTGATGCAGCGCGATCTCGAGCGCGGAGACATCGCAGCTGGTCGGTTTCCCGCTGGTGGAGACGTCGACGAGACGGGTGCGCAGGCCGCCTGCCGCAACGATATCGCGGATGAAGCGCAGCTCCGTCCCCTTGGTGTCGAGCGTGCCGACCACCAGCACGGCCGGCGGCCCGGCCGTCTGCGCGGCGACCGGCTCGCGCGGGCGCGCTGCGTCCTCGAGCCGCGTGACGCCTGCGGAGAGCGTGCGGGCGGCGGCCTCGATGCGGGCGATCGGCACCGGCTGCGACCAGCGCGTCGGCGGCGCGGGGTTTGAGATATAGACCCGCACGGGGCCGATGGCCTGCGTGGGTCGTGACGCCGCGCTCTGCGGCGCCGCAGGTGCGTCGGCGCCAGCCGGGCCGAGCTCGGCTTCGGGATCGAGATCGGCGTGCAGACCGACGCCGAGCAGGCGCTGCTGCAGGTCACGGTCGGCGGCGAGGCGCATGGAGTCGATGATGCGGTCGATGCGGCCGTTGACCATGATGGCAACGTTGCGCGACACGGCGGTCGCCACGCCGATGTTCTGCTCGATCACCAGCACCGAGATGTCGCCGCTCTCACCGAGGTGGACCAGCATCTCCTCGACCTGGGCGACGATCGCGGGGGCGAGGCCCTCGGTCGGCTCGTCCATGACGAGGAGATACGGGTTGGTCAGGAGCGCGCGAGAGATCGCAAGCATCTGCTGCTCGCCCCCCGAGAGCTGGCTGCCGCCGTGGTCCTTGCGTTCGGCCAGGCGCGGGAACGTGCCGTAGATGCGCTCCACCGTCCATGCGCCGCGCCGCAACCCGGCGGCCAGGCGCAGGTGCTCGTCCACGGTGAGCGAGCGCCACAGCCGCCGGCCCTGGGGCACGTAGCCCACGCCGGCGCGGGCGATGCGCGTCGGGCTCAGGCCGGTGATGTCCTCGCCGCGCACTCGCACCGAGCCGCTGCTCACCGGCACCAGGCCCAGGATGGCCTTGCACAGCGTGGTCTTGCCCATGCCGTTGCGGCCGACCACCGAGAACACGCCGGACTCCAGCGTTAGATCCACGCCCTGCAGCGCGTGCGAATGGCCGTAGTAGACGCCGAGCCCCTTGACCTCGAGGGTCGGCACAGAGAGGCCGCGGGCGTCACGAGCGTCACCCATGATCGCCCCCTGGGCCGCCTCCGAGGTAGAGCTCCTGCACCTCCGGGTCGGACTCGATCTCGCGCGGGCCGCCCTCCTTGAAGATGCGGCCGTTGTGCATCATGGTGACGCTTTCCACGACGCGCAGCGCCACGTCCATGTCGTGCTCGATGACGATGTAGCCGATATGCGACGGCAGCGAGGTGAGGATCTCGATCAGCTCCAGCCGCTCCCCCGGTGAGAGACCCGCGGCCGGCTCGTCGAGCAGGAGGAAGCGCGGCGCTCCGGCCAGCGCCAGGGCGATCTCCAGCTGACGCTGCTGTCCGTGAGCGAGCTCGGCCACGCGCTGGCTCTTCGCCGGGGTGAGATGCACGGCCTGGACCAGCGTATCCGTGGCGTGGATCAGGGCGTCGTCCGGGCTCGGACGGATGAGGGAGAAACGCCCGCGAGAGACGCCGCGGCAGGCGAGGTAGACGTTGTCCTGCACGGTCAGGCCGGGGAACAGGGCGGAGATCTGGTAGGTGCGTCGCAAGCCGCGGCGGATGCGCTCGTGGGGCGGGAAGTGGGTGATATCCTCGCCGAAGAAGCGGATGGTGCCGGAGGAGGGCGGGAAATCGCCGGCGATGCAGTTGAGCAGCGTGGTCTTGCCGGCGCCGTTGGAGCCGAGCACGGCGCGCCGCTCGCCGGGGCGGATGGAGAGGGTCACATCGGTGAGCGCCGCCAGTGCGCCGAACAGCCGCGTCACGCCGCGCAGCTCCAGGGCGGCGCCGGCGCCGACTGCGGACAGCCGTTGCGCGACGCTATCCATGGCCGCGGCTCCCGTTCCGGCTGCCGCGGCCGGCGCGCGCGTACTCGCGCCAGCGCTGCCACAGGCCGATCACGCCGTCCGACGACCAGAACACAATGGCGAGGAAAACGAGCCCGATCAGCAGCCGGAAGCGGTTGCCGTCGAGGCCGATCTTTACCAGGACGTCGAGCGTGAAGGTGCGCAGGACAACGAAGATCAATGCGCCGATGAAGGCGCCGGCAGGTCTTCCGATGCCGCCGACGATGGCGATGATGAGGATGTCGATGCAGCGCTCCACGCCCACCGACCCCGGAGAGATCTGCTTGTAGTTCCAGACCTGCAGAACGCCGCCGAGCGCGGCAACGAATGAGGCGAACGCATAAGCCGCGATGCGGTGCGCATTGACGTTGAAACCCAGCGCCGCCATCCGGCGCGGGTTGTCCCGAATGCCCTGCAGCGCAAGGCCGAACGGGGCGCGCGAGACATATTCGACGGCGAAATAGCAGAGCGCGGCGACGCCGAGCACCAGGTAGTAGAAGGGAATGTCGGCGCGCCAGTCCACGCCCCAGAACTGCGGGGTGGCGACGTTGTTGATGCCGGTATGGCCGTTGAAGATGGCCCAGTTCTGGTTGGTGAAGTAGTAGAACGCCGCGCCGATGGCGAGCGTGATCATGATGGTGTAGATGCCCGCCGTGCGGACCGCCAGGGCGCCGCCGAGGGTGCCGAACAGCGTCGCGAGTGCCAGCGCCGCGGGGGTCGCGAGCCACCACGGCCAGCCGAGGCTGCCGGCGTTGCCGCTGACGCCGAGCACGGCGCACATGTAACCCGCGAAGCCGGCGATCGTGAGTTGCATCAGGCTGACCATGCCGCCGTACCCGGCCAGGAACATCAGGCTCAGCGCGACCGTGCCCAGGATCAGTGTGGTGGCGAAGATCTCGATCAGGAAGAAGCCGTTGGCGACCAGCGGCATGATCAGGAGGACGGCGGCAACGAGCCAGGCCGCAGAATCGTCGATCTCGGGCCAGGCATGCGCGCCGGAGCGCGGCGCTCCAGGAGCGGAAGGATGGGCCCGTCCACCCGTCATCCCGGCCAATGGATTCCCCTGGGCGATGCGAGCGCTTGCGCGGGCAGCGCCCCGATCCGGGACCTCGGCCGTTCGACTCGTCGAAGGAGGTCCCGGATAGCCTCGCTGCGCTCGGCTTCCGGGATGACGGGTGAAAGCTTCGGCCGGCTGCTGTGCCATCTCATCGCCTCGCCAGCAGGCCCTCCGGCCGCAGCGCCAGCACCAGCACCATGATCAGGAAGGTCACCGCGATCGCGTAGGTCGGAATGTAGACGGAGCCCAGCTGCTCGGCCATGCCGATGAGGAGCGCGCCCAGCGCAGCGCCGGGGATCGACCCCATGCCGCCGACGATGACCACCACCAGCGAGGCCAGCAGGAAGCGGGTGTCGTCGCCCGGCGCGATCGACTGGAATGTGCCCCCGACCACGCCCGCCATGCCGGCAAGGCCCGCCCCGAGCGCGAAGACAGCCACGAACACGAGTTGGACCTGCACTCCCGTCGCGGCGAGGATGTCGCGGTCGTCCACGCCGGCGCGGACGGTCATGCCGATCCGAGTCCGGTTGAGGGCGAGCCACATGGCGACGCCGATGGCCACGGAGGCGGCGAAGATCACCAGCCGCACCAGGGGATAGTTCAGATAAACCGGTTCCCCCGACGACCCGATGGTACTCACAAGCGGCATCTCGACCGGACCGAACAGCCATCCGGGCGTTTGGATTTGGTAGAAGTCGCCGCCGAAGGCCCACAACATCACGTCCGCGAACACGATGGAGAGCCCGATGGTAGCCATCGTCTGCCGCAGGTCTTGTCCTTCCATGCGGCGGAACACGACGATCTGAAGAGCCACGCCGATCAGCGCCACGGCAACGAACGCGACAATGAAGCTGAGCATCCAGGAGCCTGTCCACACGCTGATGCCGTAGCCGACATAGCCGCCGAACAAGTAGAGCGAGCCGTGCGCCAGGTTCACGTTGCGCATCAGGCCGAAGATCAGCGTGAAGCCGCTGGCGACCAGGAAGTAGAGCCCGCCCAGGGTGATGCCGTTGAGAAGGGCGCTGAGAAACACCCTCTTCCTGCCGATGGCGGCCTCGAGTGCGGGCGGCCAGACTGCGAAGACCAGCCAAAGGGCCAGCGCGACAGCGATGGCTGCGACCAGCGCCCATAGTGGGTGGCGCTCGATAAACCGGGTCATGCCGGCCGTCCTGCAGCCAAAGCGGTGCTCCGATCGGCTTCCCAACCGAAGCCGGATGGCCCGGGAGCGGCTGGATGCCCTGCCATCGATCTGCGTTCCCTATGGTCCCGCGACCCGTCGTGGCTCGCGTCCGACCATGCTAACGCCGCCGCCGGGCCGGCATTTGATCGTCAGTCTCTTTTCGCAGCCCGTTCAGGGGCGCAAAACCTTGGCCGCGCGGCGATAATCGGTCGGCGCAATGCCGACGTTGGAGGCGAAGAAGCGGGTGAATCCGCTCTGGGATGTAAAGCCGAGGTCGTATCCAATGTCGGCGATGGGCCGGTCGCCCGCCACCAGGGCAGCCAAGGCCTGCTCCATGATGAGTGTATTGAGATAGAGGTGCGGGGTAACGCCCGTCTGGGTGCGGAACAGCCGATAGAAGTGCGGACGGGAGAGGCCGGACTCGCGCGCGATGGAATCCAGAGCGATCTCGGCGCCCGGGCTCTCCGACATCAACTTGATGCACTTGCGAACGCGGAAGTCGGTCACCGATGCCGACTGGCGCGGCTCCTGGGCCGGCTCGGCCTGGCGCCAGCTCTCCTCATGACAGTTGTCGATCAGCCGCCTCAGTTCTCCGTCAAGGCTCGCGAGCGATGGGGCGCCGCACACCAGCGCGGCCGTGCGCCGGATGTGCTTGTCAAGGGCCGCCGTGCGCTTGAAATGGGTGCAGCCGAAGCGCAGGCGATGCGACCGCGTAGCGTCCGGCGCGAACCATTCCGCGTTGACGTAGAGCACGAAGAAGATGGCGCCGTTTCCGTAATCGGACGGAAGGAAATTGTGCGGTTCCCAGGGGTTGACCGCAACCACGGCACCCTCGGTGAGTTGCCAGCGCGACTCGCCGACATCGATCGAGGCCGGCGAGCCGCCGACATGGAAGATCAGGTGGCCTTCGCGATGCGCATGCGTGTTGAAAGGGCGGTTCAGCTGATAGACCGTCGCGCGGCCGAAGCGGCCGTGGAAGACGGCGAGCGCTCTGCTCATGCCCTCCTCTCCCCGAGTGTTCCCTTCCCTGATGTTCTTTTCTCTTTCAGCTAACATTCACCGGCCGGAGAGAGAATGCAAGCGCAGAAATTCCTTATGCGCTCAACGCTCTCCGGCCGTGTATTGAGACTCAGTACTTCTTGCACTCCGGAACCGTCCGACTCGGCAGCCCGATTTTGGCGAAGACGGCCGGGGCGTAGCCGAGCGTCTGGTTCACGTTCGGGACGACCTTGACAACCTTGCTGAATAGCGCGCCCTTGCCGTCGTCCACCACCTCCGTGACGAAGTTGGTGCCGATTGCCTGGCGGTTGGAGTCGAGTTTGATCTTGCCGTTGGGCGCGTCGATCTCCAGCTTCGCCAGCGCCTCCCTGAATTTCGCCTGGTTGTTGCTGAGGTCGCCGTTGACCTGGCGAAGCGCCAGGATCAACGCCATCGTCGCCCCGTAGTAGTTGGTGGCGAGCAGCGACGGGCTGGGGAAGCGCTTGTTGGGCGGGAATGCGTCCTGGTACGCCTTCACGAACTTCTGCCAGCCGGGGTCCTCCCAGGTGTCGGCCTGGCCGCTCGCCGCCAGCGTACCGAGCAGCGCCTTCTTGGCGTCGCCCTTGGCGGAGAGCACGGTCTGATCGACCATGATGGAGCCGCCCATCAGCTTGGCCTTGCCGCCGGCCTGCTGATACTGATTGAGGAAGTTGACGGCATCTGCGCCGCCCAGGCCCAGGTAGATGGCATCGACGTTGTCGGGCAGCGCGGCAATGATGGAGCCGAAATCCTTGGTTCCGAGTGGCACCCATTGGCGGTTGGTGACCTGCCCGCCCAGCCCGCAGAACTCGAGCACAAGGCCGAACACCTGCGTGTAGACGAACGAGTAGTCCTCGCCAACGGTCGCGATCTTGCGATAGCCCTTGTTTTCATAGGCATAACGGCCAAGGCCGACCTGCCACTGGGCGCCGTCCATGTTGAACCGGAAGAAGTTGGGCGCGGGATCGACGTAGGTCGTTTCCTGGGCGCCGGACGCGGCGTTGATGAACGTCAGTTCGGGCCGTGTCTTGGCGAAATTCTTGACCGCGATGCCCTCGTCGCCAGAAAGCGGCGACAGCAGGATCTGCACCTTGTCCTGCTCGATCAGCTTGCGCACCGCGCGCACGGCGGAATCGGGGGTGGCGTCGGTCGAGGCGATGACGAAATCGAGCTCCTTGTCGCCGATCTTCTTGCCGTACGTATTGAGCGCGGTCTGGAAGCCGCGGATGCCGTCCTCGCCGAGCACGGTGTAGGTGCCTTCGAGGGTGGCGGTGACGCCCACCTTGATCTTCTCCTGGGCGAGCGCGGCACCTGAGAACAGCAGGCTGCCCAGTGCAACCAGTCCCACACTGCCTTTCAGCGCTTTCAACATCGTTCTCCTCCCTCAGCGCACGCCGGCCGTCGCGGTGGCGCATGCCGCGTCCACCAACGTTCGGCTCTCGTTCGAAGGCTAGCCGATGCCGACGCCGGCGCAGCCGCTTCCTGCCATCACGGCTTGACCGGCAGTCTCATTTTGCATGCTGCGCCGCCGAACGCGCCTGGCGCGGAAGCGCGAGGCCAGGGTCCGGGCCTCAATGCCGTTGAATGCGGCGTCCGGACTTTCGCACTGCGGCAGAACGGATCTCTTCGAGCGAGGCTCTGATCGCAGGAGGACCGGGAGACGCGGCGGGTGCCACCCGCGCGCTGTCACGCGTCCACGCCGTTGATGGCGAACTCGAAGACATGGAAATTGCGCAGGCCCCCCTCGGCCGCCCGCGCGGAGTAGCGGGGGTTGAGCGGCCTGTTGAGGATGAAGGGCACCATCGCCTCCGATACGGCCCCATGCGAGCGCAGACGGTGGCCGGCCAGTCCCGTCAGATCGTGCTCGCTCTCTCGCCCGCCGATGCAGGTGCCGGCGTCCCCCAGCACCGCCACGTCGCCTTCCCGGTCCAAGGGCAGGCCGAACCTGGCGGCGGCGGTCTCCTTGCCGTACACGGCCGCGACGCCCGGCTGCGCCTGCGCGATCCTCATGATCGCCTCCGGCGTTACCGATGCATCGTTGCTGTAGATCCGTACGAAGCCGCCGAGGGCACCGTGGTGGGCGACGAAATAGTCGGTGATGGGGCAGATCACGGTGGTCTTGCCGCGGCCGAACGCCCGGTCGAGGACATCCTGCAGCCAGACCACACGATAGCTGCCGTCGGCCCGCGTCTTGTCGTTCATGCCGTGGTCGGCAGTGAGCGCCACCACCGCACCCATGGCGTCGAGCCGGCCGAAGAAGGCGTCCATGTCGCGGTAGTAGCCCAGCGCCTCCGGCTCGTCGGGGGCATACTTGTGCTGGATGTAGTCGGTGAGCGACAGATACATGAGAAGCGGCCTATCCCGCTCCATGAGCTTCACGCCGGCGGCAAGCACGAACAGCGACAGCTCCGCCGAGTAGAGGCCCGGAAGCGGCAGCCCCACCAGCTCCAGCACGCCGGCGATGCCGTGCTCCGCCAGGGTGCAGGTGTCGGCCTTCTCGGAGGAGAAGTTGATGCTCCCGCTGCCGATGTCCATGTCCTTGCCGAGCTGCTGGCGCAGCTTGTCCTTGGCGGTGACGGAGACCACCCTGGCCCCGGCGCGCGAAAACGCGGCCAGCACCGTGGAGCAGCGCATCAGCTCGGGCCCGGTCATGACCACCGCCTGGCGGGTGGCCGGATCGAGGTAGAAGTTGCCCGAGATGCCGTGCACCGACGGCGGGCTGCCGGTGACGATGGACACGTTGTTGGGGCAGGTGAAGCTGGGGATCACGCACTCGGCGA
>DATBKR010000385.1:0-6378 GCA_036555805.1 Hyphomicrobiaceae bacterium
TCGCGAAACGGGGTGAGCCAGAGCGAGCCTCCGTGGCTCCCGCACATGCGGTCGATCTGTACAGGAGCCAGCACGCGGCAGACAAGCACCAGCGCGATTATCCCCAGCCCAATGGCGCTGAGCCCGTCGAGCGCGACGGCAGCAAGCGCAAATGGAAAGGGGTGGGTGACGATCGAGGCCGCATGGCCTGCCGGCTCGATGAGGCGAATGGTGCGTGCCCAGCGCACTTCATGGCGTACAAGGGCGCGCCACGTCGGCTCGGAACAGACATGGTCTACGATCAGCGGAGGAACCCCGACGCGAAGCCCCAGGTCCCTGACCGCTTTGCCGATCGCGTGGTCGTCCGCCAGTCGATTTGCGAATGTGCCGAACCCGCCGATCCGATCCAGCGTCTGCCGCTGGATGGCTATGGTCGATCCGAAACAGGGCCGGGCCAGTCCCAGTCTGAGACCGACCAGCACATTGGGCAGGAAGTGATGATTGATCGCCATGGCGCCAAGGCGGGACCAGAGTCCGATATCCGATATTCCGCGGTAGAGGCACGTGACGAGACCGACGCCAGGCTCCTCGAGCGCCGCGACCACCCGCCGAAGATATGCGGGACCAACTTTGATGTCACTGTCCGACAGCACGATCGTGTCGTGCTTGGCGCGAGGGACCATATTCATCACGTTGGAGATCTTCCGGTTGGCACCATGCGCCCGAGCGCCGATCGCCAGCTCTATATCCGCCTCCGGAAACCTCGCGATCAGCCGGCGCGCGATCGCCGCTGCGGGGTCCTTACCCTCGCTCACGCCGAACACAATCTGGATTGGCCCGGCGTAGGCCTGCACACAGAATGACGCCAGATTTGCTTCCAAATCCGGCTCGACCCCGCACAGCGGCTTCAGGATGGTGACTCCGCGGCCGGACTGGAGAGACGGCGGCACCCAACCGCTGAGATTGAGACGCCGAAGCAGCACTGCAGCATACGCCAGATAGGCCGAGCCAACTATTGCCAAAGCGCTACAAATCAGCCACAGCGTAGCGATCAGACCGCCAGCATTCGTTGCCATATGTGCCTACCCGTCGGTTGTAAGACGTAACTGATCGGTTTGCGATCCAGGTGGTGAATGATCCCGAGCGCCGGCGGAATACTGAGGGGCGTTTCGGCGGCGATCCTCGCTGCAACCTTGTCCGCTTGCGCCTCACACGGGGCAATCCAGCCTCACTTCCTGTCGTCGCAAGTGCAGGCGCCTCCCTCAACCGACCCGATGGAGGACGTGAACCGATCGGTATTCCACCGCAACCGGCAGTTCAATCATGCAGTGATCTATCCGGCCGCGAAGACCTATCGCGACACCGTGCCGGAACCGGTCCGCGACTCGATCGAGGCGTTCACGGCCAATCTCAATGAGCCGTTCGTCTTCGCCAACAACATCCTGCAGCTGCGCCTTCCCGCCGCGGCTACGACTCTCGGGCGGTTCGTGGTGAACTCGACGGTCGGCGTCGGCGGCCTGGTCGATGTCGCATCGACCGAGGGCCTTGCCCGCCAGACAGGCGATTTCGGACAGACCCTCTACGTGTGGGGCATTCGCGACAGCGACTTCATCGTCGTCCCTCTGGTCGGGCCCACGAATGTCCGCGACGCATTTGGTAACGGCATCGAGCTCGCGGCTCAGGTTTTTCTGGGGACCATCTTGCCCACATCGGCTGCCACGCTGGCCAACCACGTTGGAACCGTGGGGACCGTCGCCTCGCCGATCGCAAGTTTGGGTAAGGTCGAGCAGATGGAGGAGCTCGAGCGAAGCTCGCTCGACTTCTACGCCATGATGCGCAGCGTAGTGGAGCAGAGGCGGCAGGCGGAATTGCGCAGCGCTCTCAAGGAGAGCCCGCTGTCGGCGCTGCCGGGCCTCGAGGATCGCGGTGCAGACGAGGCGGGCGGCCCGCTGGTCTCGCCTGTGCTGTCGTCGCCGGCCCTGGAGTCGCCTGCGTCGCCGTCGCCAGCTTTGGAAGCGCCTATTCCGGCAGGTCCACCGGTCCCTGTGGGCGAGTCGAAGGAGCCGGGAGCCGAACCGGCAAATCCGGCCTGGACGCTGGCGGTCGAGCCGGTGCGTGAATAGGCCGCCGGGGCCTGTCACAGGGTGGGGTCGGCGCCTGCATCCCGTTTTCATAGCGTGCCTGTTCCAGTGCGGCTGGCCGCTGGCGCCGACGCCATCCGCGCGCGGACACGGCCATAAGCGCCCGGAGCGATCACGGTGTTCTCCATGCCGGTAACCGGTGCCAGACCGAGCTTTCACCCGCCGGCCAGAAGCTTATCGCCCTGCTGGCGCAGGGACGTGATCAGTGCGTTAGGCCCGCCCGACTTCAGGATCGCCGTGAACTCGGCCCTGCGGTTCGCGAGCTCGCTGATGGTGCCGTCAAGGAACACGTCGACAACTTTCCATTCGGTACCGGCAAGACGCACCAGATAATTGAGCGAAACGGTCTTCCCGTTCGATTGTGTCACGCGAGTCTTGACGATCTTGCCCGTCGGGGGCTGCTCCACCGTTTGCAGGACGTCAAACCGTTCGCCGGAGAATTCGTCGAATCGACTGGCGTAGGTTGCGACCATCATGCGCGAGAACGCGTCGACCACATGCGATTGCTGGGTCGGCGGCATGCGATCCCAGCTGGGGCCGACAGCGATTCGCGCCATCAGAGGCACGTCGTAAATCTTGAACAGTACCGGCGCCAACTTGTCGTAGCGACCTTTCAATCCGAGCTGTCTGCCCTGCTTCATTGTTTCGATCAGCGCGCGATGAAGGCTGTCGATGTGCGCGGCGGCCGGGTCTGTCCGCTGTGCGGATACGCCCATGGGGGGCAACGCTGCAAAGGCCACGACCGCAATTGCGGCAAATCGCAAGCACGTCGAGACGATCAATCGCCACATTTATCTCTTCCCTCTGTTGGATTTCCGTCGTTTGTCAACTGACATGGAAGCGGCAGAGTAACGCTCCTTGAAACGCGGCCTTTCTTTCAATTCTCTTTCTACACGCTCGCGCGATCATCCAAGAAGAAAGGAACAAGCGATTTCAGAGGATCACATTATTCGACAACTATCCACAATAATGAACCGCTGCCTGGTCGGTCTCGCGAACGGTTTCTGGCCGCACACGTGCCATCCTGCTACGACTCGGCAACGCTTCAATTGCACGGGGGATGGACCATGGCCATTATCGCGCCGCCTGCTCCGGTGACGTCGTGCCGCAAAAGCATCAGCGCGCATGCCCCCAATGTCCGGCCGCCAACAAGGACGCCGCTGCTCGATCAAGTGGGGACGTCCGACGACTTGCGCAGATTGCCGGAGAGCAGCCTTCCGCAGCTCGCGGCCGAGTTGCGCCAGGAAACAATCGATGCGGTGTCCGTTACGGGCGGACATCTCGGTGCAGGTCTTGGAGTCATCGAGCTTACGGTGGCGTTGCACTATCTGTTCGACACGCCCCGGGACCGTCTCATCTGGGACGTCGGCCACCAGTCCTATCCCCACAAGATCGTCACCGGGCGCCGCGATCGCATCCGCACCCTGCGCCAGGGCGGGGGTCTGTCCGGTTTCACCCGGCGGGCGGAGAGCGAATACGACGCGTTCGGCGCTGCGCATTCTTCCACGTCGATCTCTGCCGCCCTGGGCATGGCGACGGCACGTGACCTGGAAGGCCGACACAACCGCGTCGTTGCCGTCATCGGTGACGGCGCCATGAGCGCGGGTATGGCCTATGAGGCGATCAACAACGCGGGCGCGCGGGACGTGCGCCTCATCGTGATCCTCAACGACAATCAGATGTCGATCGCTCCCGCGACCGGCGCGCTGTCGGCGTACCTTGCACGCATGACGTCAAGGGGGCCGTCCCTGGGAGAGGATCCGGCATACTATTGGCGTGGCGGGACCTGGTTCGAGGAACTTGGGTTCGACTATGTCGGCCCGGTCGACGGCCATGACTTCGGCCAACTCGTTCCCGTCCTGCGAAGCGTGCGGGACGCCCGCCACGGTCCCATCCTCGTTCACGTCGTGACGAAGAAAGGGAAGGGCTATCTGGCAGCAGAAGCGGCGCGCGACAAGTATCACGGTGTCGCCAAGTTCAACGCAGTGACCGGTGTGCAGGCCAAGCCGAAAACCGACACGCCGACCTACACGCATGTGTTCGCGCAGAGCCTGATCTCAGAAGCCAGGAAGGATGAGAAAATCGTTGCGATTACTGCGGCCATGCCGGATGGCACGGGCCTCGACCTGTTCGCCAGGGAGTTCCCGGACCGCACGTTCGACGTCGGCATCGCCGAACAGCACGCCGTGACATTCGCGGCGGGGCTCGCGGCCGAGGGCATGAAGCCGTTCGCAGCCATCTATTCCACCTTCCTGCAACGCGCTTACGATCAGGTCGTTCACGATGTGGCAATCCAGAAGCTGCCGGTGCGATTCGCCATCGATCGTGCCGGATTGGTCGGCCCCGATGGAGCGACGCACGCCGGCAGCTTCGATCTCGCCTATCTCGGCTGTCTGCCGGGCTTCGTCATCATGGCAGCGGCGGACGAGGCCGAGCTCCGCCATATGGTGGCAACGGCTGTCGCGATCGATGACGCTCCGTCGGCGGTGCGCTACCCGCGTGGCGAAGGTGTGGGCGTGCCGGTGCCGGCGGAAGGCCAGATCCTCGAGATCGGCCGCGGTCGCGTCATCCGCGAAGGTTCGACGGCCGCTCTGCTGTCGCTTGGCACCCGGCTTGCGGAGTGCATGAAGGCCGCGAACCTGCTTACTGCAGTCGGCGTCTCGCCCACCGTCGCGGACGCGCGCTTCATGAAACCGCTCGACACCGACCTGATACGACGGCTCGTCCGGGATCACGAGGTGCTCGTCACGGTGGAGGAAGGCTCCGTCGGCGGATTCGGCAGTCATGTGCTGGACTATCTTGTCGGGGAGGGACTCCTCGATGGGGGCGTCATCGTGCGCACGATGAAGCTCCCGGACGCGTTCATCGACCACGACACGCCGCAGAAGATGTACGAGAAGGCCGGTCTGGTCGGATCGATGATCGCCGAGACCGTCATAGCCGCACTCGGACGCGCAAAACTCGTGCGCGATCTCCGCCGCAACCTCCGCCGCCGATCAGGCGTGCGGCTCACCGATGTCGGTTGAGCGGACGCCGAGCACCGCCGCCCCGCAACGACCCGTTCAGGGCTGCGGCGGCATGACATCGAAAGCTGCGGTGGAGTACGATTCGCCCGCGTTGGGGCGTATCATGAGAAGGCCTTTCGGAACGAAAACGGCCGCAAACGTTCCGCTTCCAGTCTGGCGCTGACTTTCGCACTGACGAGGGCGGCGAGTTCATCCTCCGGACGGTAGTGCGCCGGAAGGTTGTCCGCCCCCTGCCAGCGCCGGGTCGCGGGGTGGCAGTACAGTTCCGTGACCCCGTCAGGCAGGTGATCGAGCAACTGAAGCAGACGTCGCTCCACCATCGCGCCGCTGTCGTTTACGCCGAAAACATGATCGTTCAGCGGCAAGCCCGCTGCCCCAAGGCGGCGCCGCATCCCTTGCGTCTGAGCCGCGTAGAACAGCCAGTTCGCAAGACGTCGCAGCGGCCGATCGGCTGCCGCGCGCCAGGAATGCCAGAACGGCTCGAGCGGAACCCGTACGGGGGGCGAGCCGAAACCCGGCGCGACGAGCGCAATGGCGCGCGTGACCACCGGGTGCATGTGAAAGTGCCGGTGGCCGTTGACATGGTCCAACGGAAGACCGGTTGCACGGAAGCGCTCGAACTGCGCCTCAATCTCCGCCTTTGCCTGCCGCTGCACTCTGGGCAAGAAGAAAAGCGCAACGCCAAAACGAACGGGATCGCGCCAGAATCGCCCATCGGGTCGAACCAGGTCTGGAATCTGCCGCGGCGGAAGAACCGGCCGCCCGTCGACCAAGGTGAGGTGCAGCCCAACACCCAGCGAGGGCAAGCGGCATGCCCGCTCCACCGCGTCCGTCACCGCCGGCGCGCCGACCATCAGGCTCGCCGCCGAGAGGATGCCGTTTCTGTGCCCTTGCTCGACTGCTTCGTTGATCGGCACCGCGGCGCCGAAGTCGTCGGCCGTGACGATGAGCTTCTTCAACTTTCAAGGTCCCGTGGCGCCTGCAATGGGAGTTGGGGGGAGATCCTCGAGGCATTCAGCTTCGATTTGCGGAAGTCGGTCCTCACCTCACTTGCCGATCATGACGTCCGATGCCTTGATGACGGCGACCGCGTCGTCGCCAGCTTTCAGGCCCAGCTCGTCGACGGCTTCGTTGGTGATCGATGAGGTGATCGCCATACCATGCCCCAAGTCGATGCGAACATGCGCGGTCGTCGTGCCTTTCCTGACCTCAACAATCTTGCCCTTGAGTTG
>DATBKR010000386.1:0-10526 GCA_036555805.1 Hyphomicrobiaceae bacterium
GACGACGCCCTCGTCGCGGTCGCGACCCAAGCCGCAGCCGCCCAGCGGGTGCGCGGTGGCCGGCTGCCGACCCATCATGGTGCCGGCGAGCGGGTTCTTCACGTACGCGCCGCCGGCGGCCCGCACCAGCGCGCCCAAGGCCTGGTCGAGGCGCTGGTAGACCGGCTCGTCCTGGGCGCCCGGCCAGCTCAGCGCCAAACGGTCGTCCTCCAGCACCAGCCGCCCGCCGGCGCTGTCGTGGGACACGGCAAAAAACGTCTGCAGGTTGGCGAAGGGGCCCTTGTAGACGCCCGAAACGAGGCTCTGCAGCGCGCCCAGCAGGCGGCCGTTGGGGATGAACGCCACGGGCAGCAGCGGCGCCAGGGCCGACGGCAGCACGCCCTCTTGGATGGTCAGGCTGCGCGCCAGGTCCCCCTCGTCCTCGATCTCGATCTGCCCCGACACGCAGGCCCCCACGTCAAGCCCCTCGATGCGCGGCGGGTGGCCAACGCCGATGGCGTTCACGCGCGTCTTTCCCCCATAGCCGAAAGCGATGATGTCGCCGTTGGCGGAGAAGCCGTGCCCCAGCCGGCCCGAGACGGCGAGGCCCGCCTCACGCGAGCGCAGCAGGATCTCGGTCGAGCCCAGCGTGCCTGCGGCCAGCACCACGATGTCGGCGGTCACATGCAACTCGCGCGGGCCAGCGTCGGCGGCGCCGTCCAGGCGCTCCACATGCACCTGCCAGCGCCCGTCGGCCCCCTTGGCCACGCGGCAGACCTTGGCCAGGGCGAAGACCTCCGCGCCGTGGCGGGCGGCGTCGGGGAGATAAGTGAGCGCCACGGTATTCTTGGCGCCCGCGTTGCAGCCGCCGCAGCAGTCGCCGCAGTGGGTGCAGGCCGGCTGGTCGATGCCGGCCGGGTTGACCGTGCTCTCGAAGCTTACGGCTACCGGAGCGGCCACCAGGCGCCCTTCGCCCAGCGCCGGGGCAGAGCGGGCCAGCGCCTGGTACTTGGCGCGTCCTGCCGCCCGTCGGTCGCGCGCCGGCCGCAGCCAGCGCTCCGCCCGCGCGTAGGCCTCATCCAGCAGGCCATCCTGCGCCACCTCCTGCGGCCAGACGGGATCGCGGAACACGCGAGGATCGGGCCGCAGGGCCACGCCGGCGTTGATCAGCGACCCACCCCCGAGCCCGCAGCCGACGAGGACGTGCATGTCCGCGCCGATGCGCACGTCGTAGAGCGCGGTGGGCCGCCCCAGGCGCGTCCGCTTGCCTGTGATCTGCAACTCGTCCCGCAACTCCGGGAACCGGCGCGGGAACTCACCCGTCACGAACTCCCGGCCGCGCTCGAGCACGGCCACGCGCCTGCCGGCGCGGGCGAGGCGCGAGGCCGCCACTCCCCCGCCGTACCCCGAGCCGACGACCACGGCGTCGTAGTGCGGCTGCAGGGTGTCGAGGGAGCGTGCGAGGCGCGTCATCGGCGAATCCGGGGCGGGGCCCCACCTTCAAGCAACGCTCGGGTCCTGCCAAGCGAGCTGCGCTCAGGCTTCGAGCATAATGTTATAGTGTTACGTCCACGCCACGCGCTACCCGCGAAGTGCGTACATCGCCACCCCGAGCGCCGACCCCGCCTGGCTCTACATGGACTGCATCTTCGCGATCCTGCCGGAGCGCCACCTCAACAACGGCGCTCCCTCGCTGCACGCCAAGCTGATCTCGGAGGCCTCGATCAAGGAGGGCGATCACGTCGTGCATGTCGGGCCCGGCACCGGTTACTACACGGCCATCATGGCGCATCTCGCGTGTCCGTCCGGAAGGGTGACGGCCATCGAGTTCGATCCCGCGCTCGCGGAGCGTGCCCGTCAGAATCTCGCGTCGCTGCGCAACGTGAGCGTCGCCCAAGGCGACGGTGCGGCCGTCCCGTTCGACGCCGCCGATGTGATCTACGTGAACGCCGGCGCAACCCATCCCGCCGATGCATGGCTCGATGGCCTCAAGGAGGGAGGGCGGCTGGTTCTTCCCCTGACGGCCAGCCAGGGCTTCGGAAACGCCGATCCGAACCTGCCCATCGAGCGGCGCGGCGCCGTATTCCGCATCGAGCGGCGGGCTCCGGGCTACCTCGCGCGCTGGATCTCGCCTGTCGCCATCATCCCCTGCGAAGGCGCGCGCCACCCCGATTCGGAGGCAGCCTTGGAAGCGGCCCTCCAAAAAGGCGGCTGGGAGCGTGTGACGCGCCTCTGCCGCAACGAGGACGTGGCTGAGGAGCGCTGCTGGCTGCGCGCGCCGGGTTGGAGCTTGGCCTACAGCTAGCCGGCGCGGGCGCGCCAGGGCCGGGCCCGTCGCCAAAACCCAGCAGGCCATGGCAACCGCGTGGCGCGATGCTTGTTTCGCGCGCCCGCAGCCCCGTGCTATGCGGCTGCAACGCTGAAGTTGTGGAATTTGGGGCACCCATGAAGGAAGTGCTGGAGGAGCTGGAGCGGCGGCGGGCGGAGGCGAGGCTCGGCGGCGGGCAGGCGCGCATCGAGGCCCAGCACAGCAGAGGCAAGCTCACCGCCCGCGAGCGCATCGATCTGCTCATGGACGAGCGGTCGTTCGAGGAGTTCGACATGTACGTCGAGCACCGCTGCACCGATTTCGGCATGGAGAAGAGCAAGATCCCCGGCGACGGCGTGGTGACCGGCTGGGGCACCATTAACGGCCGCGTGGTCTATGTGTTTGCGAAGGACTTTACCGTGTTCGGCGGCTCGCTCTCGGAGGCGCACGCGAAGAAGATCACCAAGATCCAGGACATGGCGCTGCAGAACCGCGCCCCCGTCATCGGTTTATTCGACGCCGGCGGCGCGCGCATCCAGGAGGGCGTGGCGGCGCTGGGCGGCTACGGCGAGGTGTTCCTGCGCAACGTGCTGGCCTCGGGCGTGATCCCGCAGATCTCGGTCATCATGGGGCCGTGCGCGGGCGGGGACGTCTATTCCCCCGCCATGACCGACTTCATCTTCATGGTGAAGGATACGAGCTACATGTTCGTCACCGGGCCAGACGTGGTGAGGACCGTCACCAACGAGACGGTGACGGCGGAGGAGCTGGGCGGCGCGCGCGTCCATACCACCAAGTCTTCGATCGCCGACCGCGCCTACGATAACGATGTCGAAGCGCTGCTGCAGATGCGGCGCCTCATGGACTTCCTGCCGTCCAACAACAAGTCCGGCGTGCCGGAGCTGCCGACCAGGGACAGCCCCGACCGCGCCGAGGCTTCGCTCGATACGCTGATCCCCGACAATCCAAACAAGCCCTACGACATCAAGGAGCTGATCCTGAAGGTGGTGGACGAGAACGATTTCTTCGAGATCCAGGAGGCGTTCGCCCGGAACATCGTCACCGGCTTCGCCCGCATGGAAGGGCGCACGGTCGGCATCGTCGCCAACCAGCCCGTGGTGCTGGCGGGTGTGCTCGATTCGGATGCCTCGCGCAAGGCCGCCCGCTTCGTGCGCTTCTGTGACTGCTTCGACATCCCCATCCTCACCTTCGTCGACGTGCCGGGCTTCCTGCCGGGCACCGCGCAGGAATACGGCGGCCTCATCAAGCACGGCGCCAAGCTCCTGTTCGCCTACTCGGAGGCCACGGTGCCCAAGGTCACCGTCATCACGCGCAAGGCCTACGGCGGCGCCTACGACGTGATGAGCTCCAAGCACATCCGCGGCGACGTGAATTACGCCTGGCCCTCGGCGGAGATCGCCGTGATGGGGCCAAAGGGGGCGGCCGAGATCTTGTATCGGTCGGATCTGTCAGACCCCGCCAGGATCGCCGCGCGCATCAAGGAATACCAGGACCGGTTCGCCAACCCCTTCATCGCCGCCGAACGCGGCTACATTGACGAGGTCATCCTGCCCCACACGACACGCCGCCGCATCTGCCGGGCGCTGAACATGCTGCGCAACAAGACGGTCGAGAATCCCTGGAAGAAGCACGACAATATCCCGCTTTGAAAGAATCTCCTACATTCGCGTATATTCTCCTTGCGCGGTCGCATCTGATGCGTTAGCACTTGATGCATGAGAGCAACCCTCGATATCGACGCCGATATTCTGCAAGCGGCCAAGGAGCTTGCCGAGGCCGAGGGCAGATCGGTCGGGCAGGTGTTGTCGGACCTTGCCCGCAAAGCCCTGACGCATGACTTCACGGAGCCAATGACGCCTGCCGAGGACGGCGACATATCTCTCGTTCTGAAGGAGGGCTTCTATGCGCTACCGAAACGGGGTGGGTTCGTCACGAACGAACTGGTGAGGAGGCTCCAAGAGGAACTGGAGGAGGAAGAAGTCCGCCAAAAAGGGGGCTGCTAACTCTGTGCGTACAACCCTCGACATCGACGACGATGTTCTGCAGGCCGCCAAGGAGCGCGCCAGGGCCGAGGGCAAGACGGCGGGTCAGGTCGTGTCGGAGCTGATCCGCCAGGCCCTGACCCAGCCGAAAGGGCGTCTCGACGTGAGCAGCATTGAGATTATTGATGGCATTCCGGTTCTTCCCTCGCGAGGCTGCGTCGTAACGCACGAGCAGGTTCAACGGCTGATCGAGGAAGTCGACCAGGAGGATGCCAGACGAGCGCTCGGGAAGTAGCGTGCGGGCACTTTTCGATGTGAGCACGCTGCTCGCCGTTTTCGATAGGGACCATGTGTTTCACGGCAAGGCGCGCGCCTGGTGGACGGCGAACGCCGATGGTGGCTGGGCGAGTTGCGCCCTAACGCAGAATGGCTTCGTGCGGATCATGACGCAGCCGAGCTACCCACAGCGGCGGTCCACGATGGAGGCGATCCAAGCGTTACGTGTTGGCGTTGGCCAGGCCAGCCACGAATTCTGGCCGGACGACATCTCCATCGCAGACGCCGGGGTTTTCGACCACGGCCGCATTCTCGGCCCCAATCAGATCACCGACGTATATCTGCTGGGCCTCGCCACCAAGCGCGGCGGCCGGGTCGTGACCTTTGACCGCGGCTTGCCGCTCAAGGCGGTGCGCGGCGCCGAGGCTCGGCACTTGGTTGTCCTGTAGGGAGACCCCGGGGCGTGTACGCGCAAACCCGGCGAGATGACGGGTCACGACATATCTCCTGGAGAGAGTGCCGTCGCCCTGGTGGAGTTCCAATGAGCCTTTCAGCTGCCGGGAATGTGATTGCCCGATGAGTGCGTGTCGGCCGGGTCGAGGCGACGAATGGCCGGGCGGTCGGGGTCGGATTCGGTCGCGATCTCGATGATGCAAAGGACCCCGCTCGGGGCGAACTCCAACTCGACCGTCCCGCCGAGTTCATAGGGGATGAGATCGCGGATCACGCTGGTGCCGAACCCGCTTTTGGCAGGGACGGTTACCCGGGGTCCGCCTAGTTCGCGCCATTCAAGCCTCAACTTCGCTGGTGTCACCCCTTCGGACAACCGGTGCCAGCGCACGGACACCCTGCCTTGCGGCGTCGACAGTGCGCCGTACTTGGCAGCATTCGTCGCAAGTTCGTGCAGGACCATAGCCATCGCCTGGGTCGCGGCGGCCGATAGACAAACGGTGGGGCCTTCCGCCGTCGCATTGCCTGAGACCGTGAACGGTGTCAGCTCTTGGGCTACGAGATCAGCAAGATTGACACCCCGCCAGCGGTTGCGGCTCAGCAGCGAGTGCGCCTCTGCCATCGATTGGAGGCGGTGGTCCAGCGCCTCGATGAAATCGCTCGTGGAGCCGGTGTGATCGCTCGTGCGCCTGGCGACCACGGCAACGGTGGCGAGTACGTTCTTGACGCGATGGTCGAGTTCGGCGACGAGCTGGCTCTGCTGCTCCTCCACCCGCTTGCGCTCGGTCATGTCAATGTTGACGCCGACGATGCGTGTCGGCTGTCCGGCGCCGTCGTACGAAATGAGGGAGCGCGATTCGATCCACCGCACCCTGCCATCCGGGGCAACGATGCGATACTCCGTGTTATGTGCACGGCGGCGCTCGGCAAGTGCCTGGTTGAGGAGCAGGTCCAGGCGTCCGAGGTCATCCGGATGCACACGCGTGCGCCATTCCTCGCGCAGGGACTCTTTGGTTCCCTCGGCCAGGCCGTGGATGACTGCATAGCCCGGCGAGCTCTGCACCCTTCCCGTGCCAATGTCGATCGCGAAGCTGCCCACGCGGGCCGCCTCGCCGGCGAGCCAGAGTTGCGCGTCGCGCTCGCTCAGCGCCAGTTCTGCATTCTTGCGTTCCGTTACGTCGTGGGTGATGGCGCGCACGCGCACCGGCCGCCCATCGCCGTCGCGCTCTATCGAGCCCTCTGCCGTGACCCAGCGCAACGCATCCGAGTTCAAGCGAAATTCCAGTCGGAAGTTGGTGCCTCTGCCGACGGCTGCCCAGAATTGCGACATCACAGCGTCACGATCCTCCGGGTGGATCGTCTCGACCATCGCCGCAAAATCGCGCGGCACCAGATCCTCCGGCCGATCCAGCAGCCGCCTCACGGGGCCCGCCGAATGCACGGCGTTGCGGACCAGGTCCACGTCCCAGGCGAGGACGTTGGCCGCATCGAGGATCGATCGCAGCCTTGCCTCGTTCTCACGTGCCACCCCTTCATGGCGGCGCCGCTCGGCAAAGACGCCTGCGAGAGCGAGCGCTGCCAGGGTGGTCCCCAGGATCGTGCTTTGGGCGGCAAGCACGCGGTCCCCGATCGGCTGGCTCGGATCACCGTAGCGGCCCCATTCGTGGATCGTCGTCCACACGACGGCTGCCGCCACCATGAATGCGGCGGCGCTGGCGAATACCGGACGGCACCTGGAACCGACCCAGAGCAACAGGGGAAATACGAATGTCGCCGGCGCAATAAGCGACCAGGGACCTGTCAACAGCGCCAAAGCCAATCCGTACACCATGGTCAAAGCAGCGACCGCAACCGTACCCTCGAGCGCCTCGCTCCACGATGGCGGTTCGCGCACGGCGGCGGCGATCCCGATCAGCAGCGGTGCGACGGATATGAGACCGAGCGCATCGGAAGCGAACCAGATCTCCCAGATGTCGGAAAAAGACGCGGTTGAAGGCCCGAAGAGCTTCATCGCACCTGACGCACCGAGGGCGGCTATCGCTGTCCCGACCGCGGCAGCGGCGAAAAAACTGAGTACGTGTATCAGGCTGTCCAAATTGAAGACGGGACCATACCGGTGCCTGACCAGCCAGGCCACCAGGAGGGCCTCGCCGGCATTGCACAGACCCAACGCGAACGCGCTTCCAATCGATCTTTCGCTCAGGAGCGCTGCCGCGGCACTCGCAACTACCACCGCGAATGCGATCGGCGCGCGCGCCCATGGGCCAAGCGCGATCAGAGCTCCGGCGGCGATGCCCGAGGCTGGCCAGAACACAGCCACGCGCTCGGCAGCGGTAAGCAGGGCGAGTCCCAGCTGCGCGGCAAAGAAATAGGCGAGGCCAACAATGATCGCGAGCCCGAGCCTGCCCGCCCATACAGGCCGTCGGCCGTGGGCGCCGTTTGCCAGCTTCTGCAGCATTTCGGTCCCGCTACCACCGCATTCGCGTTCCGGGAGTGGTCGCGGTCCTATAGAGCCCTGCAGGGGGCGTCAACGGTATGGACCGGCTCTGGCCTCTGCGGTGCGTCCGCCCGCGGGGGCCGGCACATTGCCTCCGTTAACTATACTTGCAATTCCCGTTCGGATCAGGATGCGGGGAACAAGACTTGGGCGCTCGCGCGAGCGTGCCGTGCCGAGGTTGGCCGCTAGGCGCAGAGAATGGGCAAAGCCAGCGCAGACCTGCGGACGGCGCTATGTCCGTCCCACTTGGCCTTGCAGACGCGGCAGGGTCGGTGACTTGGCGTCCTCCACCTCGATGAAGAAGCGCACCAGCTCCTCCTTCTCCGCCCCCTTGGCGCCGAGCGGTCGGCACGTCACCCGCATCAGCCGCACCGGCGCTGGATCCGCGGCAACCTTGAGGATCGGCGCGCCGACGGGTTTGATCTCGATGACCTCGATGGTGCGCGCGCGTCCGTCGTGTCCGGCGATGGTGATGCGGTCGCCCACCGCCAGGCGCCTGTCGAACAGCGCCTCGCTGTCGAGGCCGCCGGCGGTGAGCCAGTAGCCCTCGTCGCCCACCTCCGTCCTGGCCACGCGGGCCGCTTGGGACCCCGGTTCGAACGGGAGGGCGACCTTGCGCGCCTCAAACGCCCGGTCCACGCCATAGCTCACCATCAGATCCGCCCGCAGCGCGACGGCGGCAGCTGCGCCTACGGCGGCAGAGCCTGCGATCAGAAGCAACCGGGTTGCAGCTCGCAGCATGGCGCCCTCCGTGCGGAACTCAGGCCATACCTCATATAGGCGACTTTGTCAGAAGTGTGGAGCCTGCCGAGCAGGCCGCGCCGGGCCCAGCTTGAGTTCAGTAACCGGTGCGTGAACGCCTGGCGGTGCACTGCAGCACCCTGCAGATGCAACCCGCGTCAACCGGCCGCAATCGCGACGGCGCCACCTGCCGGGGGGCAGGCGGCGCCGTCGGTCTCGTGCAGTGCCAAAGAGGGCGCCGGGCGTTACATGTCCATGCCGCCCATGCCGCCGGGCATGCCGTGGGAGTGGCCGGCGTCCTTCTTCTTGGGTGCCTCGGCCACGCCGGCCTCGGTGGTCACCATCAGGCCGGCGATGGAGGCGGCGTCCTGCAGCGCGGTGCGCACGACCTTGGCCGGGTCGATGATGCCCTTCTCGAACAGGTCGCCGTACTCGTCGTTCTGGGCGTCGTAGCCGAACGCCGAGCCCGCCTGCTTCTCGAGGATCTTGCCGACGACGATCGAGCCTTCCATGCCGGCGTTCTCGACGATCTGGCGGATCGGGGACTGCAGGGCCCGCTTGACGATGGCGATACCGGCGTTCTGGTCTTCGTTCTCGCCCTTCACGGTGATGGCCTGGGTGGCGCGCAGCAGGGCCACGCCGCCGCCCGGAACCACGCCTTCCTCGACCGCCGCGCGGGTGGCGTTGAGGGCGTCATCGACGCGGTCCTTGCGCTCCTTCACCTCGACCTCGGTGGCGCCGCCGACCTTGATCACGGCCACGCCGCCGGCCAGCTTGGCAAGGCGCTCCTGCAGCTTCTCCTTGTCGTAGTCGGAGGTGGTCTCCTCGATCTGCGCCTTGATCTGGGCGACGCGGCCCTCGATCTCCTTCTTCTTGCCGGCGCCGTCGATGATGGTGGTGTTCTCCTTCTCGACCCGCACGCGCTTGGCGCGGCCCAGCATGTCGAGCGACACGTTCTCGAGCTTGATGCCGAGGTCCTCGCTGATCACCTGGCCGTTGGTGAGGACGGCGATGTCCTCCAGCATGGCCTTGCGGCGATCGCCGAAGCCCGGAGCCTTCACCGCCGCCACCTTGAGGCCGCCGCGCAGCTTGTTGACGACCAGCGTGGCGAGCGCCTCGCCCTCCACCTCCTCGGCGATGATGAGCAGCGGCCTGCCGGTCTGGACCACGGCCTCCAGCACGGGCAGCAGGGGCTGCAGGCCGGCCAGCTTCTTCTCGTGGATGAGGAGATAGGGGTCCTCCAGCTCCGCGATCATCTTGTCGGCGTTGGTGATGAAGTAGGGCGAGAGATAGCCGCGGTCGAACTGCATGCCCTCGACCACGTCGAGCTCGGTCTCCAGGCTCTTGGCCTCCTCGACCGTGATGACCCCCTCGTTACCGACCTTCTGCATGGCCTCGGCGATCATCTTGCCGATCGACTTCTCGCCGTTGGCGGAGATGGTGCCGACCTGGGCGATCTCCTCGGAGTTCTTGACCTTCTTGGAACGCTTGCCGATCTCCTCGACCACCTGGGTCACGGCCTTGTCGATGCCGCGCTTCAGGTCCATCGGGTTCATGCCGGCAGCAACCGCCTTGGCGCCCTCGCGCACGATCGCCTGGGCCAGCACGCAGGCCGTGGTGGTGCCGTCGCCGGCCGCGTCGTTGGTCTTCTGGGCGGCCTCGCGCACCATCTGCGCGCCCATGTTCTCGAACTTGTCCTCCAGCTCGATCTCCTTGGCGACGGTGACGCCATCCTTGGTCGAGCGGGGAGCGCCGAACGACTTCTCCAGGATGACGTTGCGGCCCTTGGGTCCGAGGGTGACCTTGACGGCATTGGCCAGAATATCGACGCCGCGCAGCATGCGCTCGCGGGCCTCGGCAGAAAACTTGACGTCTTTGGCAGTCATGGCTGTGTCAGCTCCTACAACTTGATGTTGGGGGTGGGGAAACGGAGGGTCCGAGAAAGGCAGGCGCGGGGCTCACTTCGGCGCCGAGGGCACTGGCCAGGCGCTGGCCCTACTTCTCCAGGACCCCCATGATGTCGCTCTCTTTCATGATGAGCAGTTCCTGCCCATCGATCTTCACCTCGGTGCCGGACCACTTGCCGAACAGGACCTTGTCGCCCTTCTTCACGTCAAGCGGTACGAGCTTTCCCGACTCGTCGCGGGCGCCGGGGCCGGCGGCCACGATCTCGCCCTGCTGGGGCTTCTCGGCGGCGGTGTCGGGGATGATGATTCCACCTGACGACTTGGTCTCGGCATCGACGCGGCGGACCGCCACGCGGTCGTGCAAG
>DATBKR010000387.1:0-2129 GCA_036555805.1 Hyphomicrobiaceae bacterium
TGGCTGGTCATGCCGCCGCGCGCGGTCAGGATGCCGGCCGCGGCGTGCATGCCGTGGATGTCCTCGGGGCTCGTCTCGGTGCGCACGAGGATCACCTCCCTGCCCTGCGCCTTGAGCGCCTGGGCCTCGTCGGCGTCGAACACGATCTCGCCCGAGGCGGCGCCGGGTGAAGCCGGCAGTCCCGTCGCGACGATGCGCCGCTCCGCGTCGGGGTCGATGGTGGGGTGCAGGAGCTGGTCGAGGCGCGCGGCCTCGACCCGCATCACGGCCTGCTCCTGGTCGATCAGGCCCTCCCGCACCATGTCCGTTGCGATCCTGAGCGCGGCCTTCACCGTGCGCTTGCCGGAGCGCGTCTGCAGCATCCAGAGCTTGCCTTCCTGGACGGTGAACTCCACGTCCTGCATGTCGCGATAGCGGCCCTCCAGGGCCGCGAACACGCGGCTGAGCTCGGCGAAGGCGCCGGGCATCAGGGTTTCGAACGATTGCAGCTCCTCGCCCGCCTCCTTGCGCGCGGCCTCGGTCAGGGGCTGCGGGGTACGGATTCCCGCCACCACGTCCTCGCCCTGGGCATTGACGAGGAACTCGCCGTAGGTCTCGCGCACGCCGGTCGAGGGATTGCGCGTGAAGCCGACGCCGGTGGCCGAGGTGGGGCCGAGGTTGCCGAACACCATGGCCTGGACGGTGACGGCGGTTCCCCAGTGTTCGGGGATGCCGTGCAGGCGCCGATAGGTCCTGGCGCGCTCGTTGTCCCAGGAGCCGAACACGGCGGCAATGGCGCCCCATAGCTGCTCGGCGGTGTCCTGCGGGAACGGCCTGCCGGTCCCACGCTCGACGGCTGCCAGATACTCGCGCACCATGGCCCGCCAGTCCTCGGCGCCGAGGTCGGTGTCGAGGCCAAGGCCGTTGAGGTTCTTGTGGCTGTCGAGGATGTCGTCGAACACGCTGTGCTCCACGCCCAGCACGACGTCGGAATACATCTGGATGAAGCGCCGGTAGCTGTCGTAGGCGAAGCGCGGGTTGCCGGACCTGGCCGCGAGGCCCTTCACCGTCGCCTCGTTGAGGCCGAGGTTGAGGATGGTGTCGAGCATGCCGGGCATGGACGCGCGCGCGCCGGAGCGCACCGAGACGAGGAGCGGCAGGGAGGGATCGCCGAAGCGCGCGCCGACGATGCGACCCACCTCCGCCAGCGCCGCCTCCACCTCGGACTTGAGGTCCTCCGGCAGCACGCGTCCGCTGGCGTTGTAGGCCGCGCACACCTCGGTGGTGATGGTGAAGCCCGGGGGCACGGGAAGCCCCAGGTTGGCCATCTCCGCGAGATTGGCGCCCTTGCCGCCCAGCAGCGCCTTCAATTCCGCCGATCCGTCGGCCTTGCCGGCGCCGAACAGGTAGACGCGGCGGCCGGCGGTGGTGGTCTCGGATCTGGTGGGCCTGTGCATCGCTCGTCACTCCAGCAGTATCGGGCCGTTCCGCCCGCAAACAGCGCTTCCCGGCCGCCTGAGCCCATATCAGCCCCGGTGGGGCGGGAAAAGCTCGAGGCACTGCGGCGACCCGACGCCCGAGCGCGTCTCAAGCGCGGCACGCCTGGCGTCTCTGGGCATCTAGGATTGCCGCTCGGACTGCGCGATCGCCTCGCGCACCTTCGCGTCGGAAGGCGCCTTGAGCACGAGGTAGCCCCAGAACATGCGGGCCGTCAGCAGCGCTGTAATAACGTCGAGCAGGAACAGGAAGTTCCTCGTCGCCCATTGCGGCCAAGCCGCGAGGTCGGCCGGCGTGGGCAGGTGCAAGGAAAGCCAGCCGTGAGGGAAGTCGGTGAACAGGCGGGCGGCAAAGAACAACAGCAGGAGACAGCCGAGCATGCCCTTGTTGGCGCGCCCGACCAGCCGGCTCATGTGGGCGCCTGTGGCCCGGTAGAACGGGCCGTCCTTGGTGAAGGCGGCGTCCGTCTCGCCCAACATCAGCTCGCGGCGGATCTCCCGCTCCATCAGGGCAAGATAGACATAGCCCGACACAAGCATCGCGGAGCGGTGAAAGAGATCTGTCATCAGATAGAACGACAGGACCAGGAAGGCGATCATGATGAGGTCGAACACGACCGCGGCGTTGTAGACGACAAGGCTCGCGACGATGCC
>DATBKR010000388.1:0-2925 GCA_036555805.1 Hyphomicrobiaceae bacterium
CGGCTGCGAGGTCGTTACCTTCACCGCCGACCTCGGACAGGGGGAGGAGCTGGGCCCGGCGCGCAAGAAGGCCGAATTGCTCGGCATCAAGCCCGCCAACATCTTCATCGAGGACCTGCGCGAGGAGTTCATCCGGGACTACGTGTTCCCGATGTTCCGCGCCAACGCCCTCTACGAGGGCGGCTATCTCCTCGGCACCTCCATCGCCCGCCCGCTGATCGCCAAGGCCCAGATCGAGATCGCGCGCCAGACCGGCGCCGACGCCGTCTGTCACGGCGCCACCGGCAAGGGCAACGACCAGGTGCGCTTCGAGTTGAGCTATTACGCGCTCGAGCCGTCCATCCGCATCATAGCGCCCTGGCGCGAGTGGAGCTTCAAGAGCCGCGAGCAGCTCATCGAGTTCGCCGAGAAGCACCAGATCCCCGTCGCCAAGGACAAGCGCGGCGAGGCGCCGTTCTCGGTGGACGCCAACCTGCTGCACTCCTCCTCCGAGGGGAAGGTGCTGGAGGACCCGGCCCAGGAGCCGCCGCCCTACGTCTACCAGCGCACGCTCTCGCCCATGGAGGCGCCCGACAAGGCGACCGAGATCGTCGTCGGCTTCAAGAAGGGCGATGCCGTGAGCCTCGACCGCAAGCCGCTGTCGCCGGCCACCCTGCTCACCCGCCTCAACGACCTCGGCCGCGACAACGGCATCGGCCGGGTGGACCTGGTCGAGAACCGCTTCGTCGGCATGAAGTCGCGCGGGGTGTACGAGACGCCGGGCGGCACCATCCTGCTGGCCGCGCACCGGGCCATCGAGTCGATCACGCTCGACCGCGGCGCCGGCCACCTCAAGGACGAACTGATGCCGCGCTACGCGGAGCTGATCTACAACGGCTTCTGGTTCTCGCCCGAGCGGGAGATGCTGCAGGCGGCCATCGACAAGAGCCAGGAGCACGTGGAAGGCGAGGTGCGTCTCAAGCTCTACAAGGGCAACGCGATCGTCACTGGCCGCGAGAGCCCCAGGTCGCTCTATTCCTCCACCCTCGTCACCTTCGAGGACGACAAGGGTGCCTACGACCAGAAGGACGCCGAGGGCTTCATCCGCCTCAACGCCCTGCGGCTGAGGACGCTCGCCGTGCGCAACCGGCGCTGATCGCAGGGCTCGTCATTGGCACGACGCAAGTATGCCTGGCAAAGGCAGCTATGCCCGCGAGACTTGACGAACGGCAGCCGGAGCCGCTCCACGTGCAGCAATGCGCGCGACCGACGCGCGTCACGCAATCGGGACCATGAGCAGCAGTTCACGTTGGCTGCGATAGTATTCAATGCACGCGCGCGAGGCGTCATAGTCCGTTCGCTCGCGCAGCCGCATCATGCTCGGGCCTATCAGATGTCGACGCTGTTCCCAGTTCGGGAGCTTCTGACGCACATATCTGCCTCCAGGGATAGTCCATGTCGGATGCGGCAGGTCGTCGGGGTCGTCGTCCGGCTTGATCGCCACACAGGCGCGATACGCGCCGTCTACCACCACACCGTAGAAGCGGCGGCCTTTGAGGGTGGCCAGCTTGGCTTCCAGCCGATCAAAGGCGATCGGTGCTTGTTCGAAAATCGGCCTCGCAGGATCGCCAGCGACGTACATCACGATGATGTCAGGGATCACAACGACGCTTCCCGCCGCCACGGCGATCTCTCCTTTGGCTCGCCCGTGCGGCCCGCTCTGTACGAGATTTGCACTCTGACGCCAAGCCGAGGCAGTCCCGGGCTCATACCGCCTCGGATTTGCATGATTGAGGATTGCACTCACTCAAGGCGCACGCGAAGATTGCGGAACGCGAGCGCCAGCGGGGCTCCCGCAAGACCGATTGCCATGACCGGAAGGGACAAACGCGGGGAATGTCACAGGCTTGGCAACCGGCGAACTGGGGAGCCCTCCGCCTACGCAAAACGCCACTCGGGTACGCGCGACGACAGACGCACTTTCAGACGCCCGCAATGTAGCAGCATACTCGGCGACTGTCGCTACCGGAGGTAGAAAGAGGGACGCGTTGCTGTGGAAAAGGCCATCCAATCTCTTGCCCGCGAATCGTTACCGATGCGGCGGCGCCTCTCGGCCTCGATGCGCGGGCTGCTTGCGGCCGGCATCGCGGCTGCAGCGGCGGCCGGCCCCCTGTTCGCGCCGCAAGCGGCGGCGCAGGCCCGGGTCGACCTGGAGCTCCTCATTGCGGTCGATGTCTCGCTGTCGATGGACAGCGACGAGCAGCGCCTGCAGCGCGAGGGCTACGTCGCCGCCTTCCGCGACCCTGGGCTCCATGAGGCCATAGCGTTGGGAGGCCTTGGGCGCATTGCGGTGGCCTACATGGAGTGGGCAGGCCCGTCCTGGCAGAACCTCACCATCCCGTGGACGGTGATCGACAGCGCGGCGGCCGCCCACGCATTCGCCGACCGCCTGGCCGCCCAGCCGATCACGCGGCAGCGGCTCACGTCGATCGGCGGTGCGCTGCAATTCGCAAGGACGCTCCTGTCCGGCAGCGGCTTCGCCGGCGTCCGGCGCATCGTGGACGTGTCCGGCGACGGCCCGAACAATGCCGGGCCGCCCGTGCTCGCTGCGCGCAACGAGCTGGTGGCCGGCGGCGTCGTCGTCAACGGTCTGCCGATCATGCTGAAGGCCGGATCGCCCGGTTTCTTCGACCTCGCCGATCTCGACCGCTACTACGCCTCATGCGTGATCGGCGGCCCCGGGGCGTTCATGGTGCCGGTCAAGGGCATTGCCGAGCTCAAGTCGGCAATCCGGCGCAAACTGCTGCTGGAGATTTCGGGACTGGGCTCGCCGCCGCGCCTCATCCGTGCACAGGCCGAGGAACCGGACGCCGAGGTCTACGACTGCATGATCGGGGAGAAGCAGTGGCGCTGGTATCTCGAAGGGGCGCCCAATTGACCGCCTGA
>DATBKR010000389.1:0-5718 GCA_036555805.1 Hyphomicrobiaceae bacterium
TGCCCTATTCGCCGCTCGCCACGACCTCGGCCACCTCGACCGCACGTCCCTCGCGGGCGCTCTTCAACCCGGCCTTGATGACCGCCAGGTTGCGGGCCGCCCAGTAGCCGTCCGTCTCCGGCTTGGCGCCCGTGCGCACACAGTGCGCAAACTCTTCCAGCTCCTCGCGGATGGTGTCGTTGGCCTCGGTGCCCACCGCCCGCGCCGCAGTCTCGCCCCGCCTCAGGTGGCGCAGGCCGGAAAACAGATCGTAGTAGGCGCTCGCCTCCTTGCCGTAGACGTTCATCATGTAGAACTCGGACGCCGAGGCGTAGGAGGCCGTGAGGCTGGAGAGCGCGCCGTTCTCGTGCTCCAGGATCATATTGGCCACGTCTGGGTTGTCGCCGGGCAGCACCAGCTGGGCGAGCCGGGCCGACACGCGCTTGACGGGGCCCATCAGGAACTCCAGCACGTCTACATAGTGGATGCCGATCTGCAGCATCACGCCGCCCGGCATGCCCGCCGCAGTGTAGCGCCAGGACGAGAGGTCGAAGCGGCCGAGCCGGTCGCGGCTGATGTTGCACTCGGCTTGTACGAGCCGGCCGAAGCGGCCGGCGTCGATCTCGCCCCTGATCCAGCGGAAGTGGCTTTCCCGGCGGCGCTGGTAGCCCAGCGCCAGCACGACGCCGGCCTTCCTGCACGCGTCGGCGATGGCCTGGCCCTCGCGCACCGTGTTGGCGATCGGCTTGTCCAGGAACACGTGCTTGCCGGCCTTGGCGGCGGCCTCGGTGGTCCCCATGTGCGCGTTGTTGGGGGTGGTGTTGACGATGGCCTCGATCGACGGGTCGCTGAGGATGTCCTCGTAGCTGGCGGCGGCGCGGCAGCCGTATTTGGCGGCAAAGGCGCTGCGCTTCTCGGCGGAGCGCGTGAAGCACGCCACGATCTCCAGCCGCTTGGAGCGCATGGCGGCATCGGCCAGCACATCCGACCACCATCCCATGCCAAGCGCGGCAACGCGCAACGGCCCCTCATTCATGTCTGCGATTCTCCCGCTCTCTCGGCTTTGTTCTCTGTCCCCCTGGGGCAGTTCCTCCCCCACCGCCCACCGCGCCCAGGCCAGCTAGCGGCGGCCTCGCATGCGTCGTCTCGACGACTGGGATCGCGTGGGGATGGCTCGCGGCGCTGCCCGTCTCACGCGCGCTCGGCCTCGTCGGCGATCGACTTGCTGTAGCCGAAGGTCCATGCGAAGGCCTGCAGGATGAGCAGCAGCGCCACGACCACCGCAATCACCAGGAGGCAGGAATAATCGGCGAAGGTGGCGTAGGAGCCCCCCGAGATCGTCAACGCGGTGCGGAATTGCTCCTCGAGCCGGTCGCCGAGCACGAGCGCCAGCAGCAGCGGCGCCATCTCATAGCCGAACTTGCGCAGGAGATAGCCGACGGCGCCTGACAGCACCATGATCCAGATGTCGGCCGCGTTGGAGTTGACGCTGTACACGCCGATGGTGGAGATCACCAGAATGGTGGGCACCAGCCAACCGTAGGGGATGCGCAACAGGTTCACGAACACGCCGACGAACGGCAGGTTCAGAATCAGCAGGACGACGTTGCCCACGTACATGCTGGCCACCAGGCCCCAGAACACCTCCGGGTGCTCGGTCAGCAGCAGCGGCCCCGGCGACACGCCCTTCATCACCAGCGCCGACAGCAGGATCGCCGTGGCCGGGATCGACGGGATGCCGAGCCCCAGGAGCGGGATCATGGCGGTGCCGGTGGTGGCGTTGTTGGCGGTCTCCGGTCCTGCCACGCCGGCTATGGCGCCCTTGCCGAACTCCTCCGGGTGCTTCGAGAACCGCTTCTCGACGGCGTAGGACACGAACGTCGAGACCACGTGGCTGACACCCGGGATGATGCCGAAGATGAAGCCGATGATGGTGCCGCGGGTGACGGCCGGCGCCGAGTCCTTCAGGTCCTTCCAGCGCGGGACGAGGTCCGTGAGCTTGGGCCGGATCGCCTTGATGGTCTCGCTCCTCTCCAGGTTCATGAGGATCTCGGAGATGCCGAACAAGCCGATGGCCAGCGCCGTGAACGACAGCCCGTCGGCCAGGCCGAGACTGCCGTAGGTGAAGCGCGGCACGCCGGTGAGTTTGTCGAGGCCAATGGTGCCGACGGCGAGCCCCAGCACGATCATGGCCGATGTCTTCAGGCGCGAGCCGCCTGAGATGAAGGCGATGGTGCACAGCGCCATCAGCATCAGCACCACCTCCACCTGCGGCCCGATCTGCAGCATCACGTGTGCCAGCGGCGGCGTGACCAGCATCAGGCCGATGACCGACACGGTGCCGCCGATAAAGCTGCCCACCGCGGCAATCATCAAGGCGGGCCCCGCGCGGCCGCGGCGTGCCATCTCGTAGCCGTCGATGCAGGTGACGACCGAGGCGGCCTCGCCGGGGATGCGCACCAGGATCGAGGTGGTCGAGCCGCCGTACATGGCCCCGTAGAAGATGCCGGTCAGCATGATGATGCCGGTGGCCGGGTCGGTGCCGAACGTGAGCGGCAGCAGCAGTACCATGCCCGCCAGCGGGCCGAGGCCCGGCAGCACGCCGACGATGGTGCCCCAGAAGCAGCCGATGAAACAGTAGAGCAGATTCTTCCACGTCAGAACTACGGCAAAGCCCGACATCAGGTGGTCGAAGGCTGACATGGCGATACGCCTACACTGGAGCCGGGAACCGAGGACGTGCCTAGAACCGGCTGACTGGGAGCCAAGCGGTGACCAGGTCCCAGAAATCCCCGGTCGGAAGCTGGACGCCGAGGGCCATCCCGAAGAACAGCCAGACCGCAACCATTCCCAGGACTGCGCCCAGCAGCAAGCGCCAGAGCGCCGCTCTGGCAACCAGGAGCAGCAGGGCCGCCGTGAACCCACCGAGCGCGACGTAAGAGTCGATGCGCTCGAAGACGGACGCCAGCCCCACCATGGCCACCAGAGCGATCACGACATCACGGTGACCGAGGAAGATGGCTTCGGTGCCGCTGGCGCCGTGCCGGACCTGATAGAGGATGGCCCCCGCGAACAGGCAGAGCGCAATGCCGAGTACGAACGGGAAGAAGCCGGGGCCGGGCAGGCCGACGCGCCCGAAATCGAGCAACGCGGCCTGCGAGGCGAAGAAGACCCCGCTGGCCAGCAGGGCCAGCCCCATGAGTACCTCGCCCAGGCGGATCGGCACAGGGCGCGCCCAGGCGCCCTGCCCTTCGTCATGCGATGACGCGCTTTCGTCAGCCAACACTCGACCCCTCTCCAAGCACCATCCTGCCGAACAAACCGGCGCCGACGCGGGCCTACTTCGCCGCAGACTCGGCTTGCTTGATCTCCTTGATCACCGCCGCGGTCCGCTTGTCGTCCTCGGCGATGGTCTTGGTGAAGGCGTCCGACGGCTGATAGGCCGGCGTGAAGCCGATCTTGTTGCCCGCATCCTTGAACTCGGCCGACTCGACGGCCTTCTTGACGGCGTCCTGCAGCTTGGCAATCACGGCCTTGGGGGTGCCCTTGGGGACGGAGATGCCGCGCCACAGGGGCATATCGATGTTGTAGCCCTGCGCCTTGGCCGACTTCACGTCCGGGAACACGGGGTCGGGGATGCTGCTCAGCAGAGCCAGCACGCGCAGGTCGCCGCTCTTCACGTGCGGCACGACCGCCTGCGGGAACTGCACCGCCACCTCGATGCGGCCGGCGAGCACGTCAGCCGTGGCCTGACCTCCGGTGCGGTGCACCGGGATGATCTTGGCGCCCACCGACGAGAACAGCGCCACGCTGGCGATGTGGGTCTGGCTGCCCTGCCCGGAGTTGCCAACGCGCACCTTGTCCGGGTTCGCCTTGGCGTAGTCCATTAGTTCCTTCAGCGTCTTCCACGGCGCGTCCTTCTTCACGGCCAGCGCCGGGTTCTCGACCGTGACGCGGGCGACATGCTCGAAGTTCTTGTAGTCGAACGGCAGCTGGCCGTTGTGGAAGGTGGTGGAGATGGAGTTCGAGCTCCACACCACCGTGTGGCCGTCGGGCTTCTGCGTCGAAAGGTACACGTAACCCGTGGCGCCGCCGGCACCGGGCTTGTCGACGATCGGCACGGGAACGCCCAGCACCTTGGCCATGCCGTCAGCCAGTACGCGCGCGGTCGCGGTCGAGGCGCTCGCGGCGCCGAACAGCGTCACCATCTCGACGGGCTTGCCTTCGGGGAAGGCAGATGCCGCGGGAGCGGATTTGTGCTTGGCGGCCTTTGCAGGCCCATCCTGGCAGAAGCCCGGCCCTGCCATCGCTGCGAGAGCAGCCGCCGCAACTGCGACGCTTCGAATAGAAATGCGCATGCTCGTTTCTCCACTCCGTCTACTGTGCCACCCGCAACCCAACTTCCCTTGTTCCCGCACGGGTCGTGTCCCGCGCTCCCGTACGGGCCCGCCTCGGAGTACGGCCCCCCGGCCGGCTCCGAGACCCGGTAGTGCCCCCGACGGCACGCCGACCGCATCGCTGATCACGGTCATGGCCGAGGCCGTGGCCGGAATCAAGGCGAATGCGACGCCAGGGCCTTATTCCGCGGCCTCCCGGCGCACGGCCACGCCGCGCGCCTTCACCACCACCTTGATGGCGTCCTCCACGCGGTCCCTGGCGTAACGGATCGCGGTCGGAAGGTCTTCCAAGGCGAAGGTATGGGTGTGGATCTTGGTGGCATCGAAGCGCTTTTGTCGCATGAAGGCCTCGGCCCGGTGCGTGGCGCTCTTGCCCTCGCCGCGGATGCCGTACAGATAGATGTTGTTGCGCACGATGTGGGCGATATCGACCGGCACCGGCTCGTGCGGAAACGCGGCCAGGCAGATCTTGCCGCCGCGGTTCACCATGCGGGCCGCCTCGTTGACGGCGTTGGGGGCGCCGGAACACTCTAGCACGTAATCGACGCCCCTGCCGCCGTTGAGCCGGCGCACGGCCTCAACCGAGTCCTCGCGGATGACGTTGACGACGTGGTCGGCGCCCAGCTCCAGCCCGGTCTTCAGCCGGTTGTCGCGCGTGCCGGTGAGGATCACAGGGTGGGCACCCAGCGCCTTCGCCACCGCGACGCCCAGCAACCCGATGGGCCCCGGCCCGACCACCACCACGCTCTCTCCGGCCACCAGCCCGCCCAGCTCGGTAAGGCCGTACATGGCCGTGCCGGCCGTGACCACGAGCGTCGCCTCCTCGTCCGACATGTCGTCTGCGATCGCGATCAGCGTGTTGATGTGGTTGACCTGGTACTCGCAGAACCCGCCGTCGGTAGTGAAGCCGTTGGCGCGGTGGCCCTTGTCGACGTCGCCGTAGTTGAGGCCGTAGTTCAGGCACGACGTGTACATGCCCATGCGGCAACGCTTGCACTGGCCGCAACCGGCGTGGATCTCCACCGTGACGCGTTGACCGATGCCGAACTCGTCGACGCCCGGGCCGCGGGCCACGACCGTGCCCATGTACTCGTGGCCGGGCGTGAAGCCCTTGTTGAAGGGCAGGCCGCCCTGGATCTGGGCCGGCAGCCCGTGGTAGATGATCTCCAGGTCGGTGGCGCAGATGGCGACGCCATCGATGCGCACGAGGACCTCGGCGCTCTTCGGCACGGGAACGGGCTTCTCGACCAGCGACAACTTGCCCGGGTCACCCAGGACCCATGCCTTCATGGTGTCCGGGACCGGAAACGCCGGATCGACCTTCACGTCGAACGGTTGCGAC
>DATBKR010000390.1:0-2721 GCA_036555805.1 Hyphomicrobiaceae bacterium
CGTAGCGGTCGATCAGCCCCGTGAGCCGCCACTCGCCCACATGGAGGGCCGCTGCCTGGGCCTTGATGTCGCCGATGCGCTGGTCGGCGACGCGGATGTTGGAGCACAGGATGGCGTAGATCTCCGCATCCATCTCCCCGCATTTGAACAGCTTCACGGGGGGAAGCCTGAGCCCCTCCTGCTCCACCTCGGTGGCGTGGGCCGAGAAGCCGCCCGGCACCATGCCGCCGATATCGGGCCAGTGGCCGGTGTTCTGGAGCCAGCAGAACAGCTCGCCGCGGTAGTAGAAGGGCATGGCGAAGCGCACGTCCATCAGGTGCGTGCCGCCGAGATAGGGGTCGTTGACGATGTAGATGTCGCCGGGCTCCGGCGCTCCCGCCTTGCCTTCGCCGATCAGGCGGATCAGCTCGGCTGCGGAGTGCTGCATGGTGCCAACGAACACCGGCAGACCCAGCTCGCCCTGGCTGATCAGCGCGCCGGTGTGGCGGTCGTAGATGCCGGAGGAGCGGTCGTCGGCTTCGGCGATGACGGGCGAGAAGGCGGAGCGGGAGAAGGCGAGGTCCATCTCGTTGCAGACCTGCTGCAGGCCGGCCTGGATCACTGCAAGCGTGAGGGGATCGACCATTGTCATGGCGCGATCCCCGCCGAAACGTAGGGTGGGTTAGGCCCGAAGGGCCGTAACCCACCATTGGCGGCGGCATGGTGGGCTACGCGCTTCGCGCTAACCCACGCTACAGGTCGCCGGATCGCGGCCGGGCTCATGACACCTTCCCCACCTTGATCCGCAGGTTGCCGATCTTGTCGACGACGGCGGTGGCGCCCGGCTCGATCACTGTGGTGGCATCGGCCTGCTGCACCACCGCCGGCCCTTCGATGTGGTCGCCCGGCCGCAGCCGGTCGCGGGCGTAGACGGCGGCGGTGTGCCAGCGCCCATCGGCGTAGATCTCGCGCACACCGATCCGCGCGGGGCCCTCAGCGGTGCCTGCGAGCACCCCGAAGTCGAAGCCGCGGCGCTTGCCGATAACCGAGGTGACCAGGTTGACAAGCACGGCGCGGATCTCCGGCAGGCGCACGCGGAAGCGGGCGTAGTAGGCTTCCTCGAACAGGGCCTGCAGCTCGTCGAGGGTGACTGCGGGCGAGGGGATGGCGACGCGGATCAGGTGGGTCTGGCCACGGAACTGCATGTCGGCGCCGTGCAGCACCACGATCTCGACGATCTCGTCCTGCTCGGCTGCGTTGACGGCCTCGCCCTGCGCGCGCTGGGCCTCCAGGGTCGCTCCCACGACATCCATGTCGAGCGTGGCGAGCGGCGCGTTGAGGGTGTTGACGAGATCCTGCCGCAGATCAGCGACCAGGCAGCCGAGCGCGTTGGTAAGGCCGGGGCGCGCCGGCACCAGCACCTCGGGGATGCCCAGCTCGCGGGCGATGGCCACGGCGTGCAGCGGGCCCGCGCCGCCGAAGGCGAACAGCACGAAGTCGCGCGGGTCGTGGCCGCGCGACAGGGACACCAGCCGGATCGCGCCGGCCATGTGCGTATTGGCGAGCTTGAGGACGGCGGCTGCGGCATCCTCGGTGGAGAAGCCGAGCGGATGGGCCAGGCGGTCGCGGATGACGGCGCGCACGGCGTCCACGTCAACGGTGCCCTCGACGGCGGTGAGGCCGGCGGGATCGAGGCGGCCGAGCGCCAGATTTGCGTCGGTGATGGTTGGCTCGCCGCCGCCGCGGCGGTAGCAGATGGGGCCTGGCGTGGAGCCGGCCGACTCGGGGCCGACCTTCAGCACGCCGGCCGCGTTGAGCGAGGCAATGGAACCGCCGCCGGCGCCCACCGAGCGCACGTCCACCATCGGCACGTGGATCGGCAGGCTATAGTCGATGGCCAGCTCCGATGACACTTCGGGCACCCCGCCGTGGATCAGGGCCACATCGGTGGAGGTGCCGCCCATGTCGTAGGTGATGGCGTTGGCGAGGCGCGACTGGGCGAGCGTGGCCGCTGCGGCAATCACGCCGGAGGCCGGCCCCGACATCACGGCCTTGGCGGCGTCGCGCGCGACCAGGCGAGAGGACACGGTGCCGCCGTTGCCGTTCATGACCAGCAGGTCGCGGGCGAAGCCGCGGGCCTCCAGCTCGCCTTGCAGACGGCGCACATAGCGGTCGAGGATCGGCTGCACCGCGGCATTCACCGACGCGGTCGTGCCGCGCTCGTACTCGCGATACTCGGCGAGCAGCGCGTGCCCCAGGGTGACGTAGTCGTTGGGCCAGAGGGCACGCACGATCTCGCCGGCCCTGAGCTCGTGGGCCGGGTTGGCGTAGGAGTGCAGGAAGTGGATGACGACGCTCTCGCAGTCCTTGGCAAGCAGCTCGCGGGCGGCGGCGACCACGGCGGCCTCGTCGAGCGGGCGCACCACGTTGCCCGCCGCGTCCATGCGCTCGGGAACCTCGATGCGCCGATCGCGCGGGACCAGCGGCGTGAACGTGCCGGTCATGCCGTAGGGCCTCGGCCGGGTGCGGCGGCCCAGTTCCAGCGTGTCGCGGAAGCCGGCCGTGGTGATCAGCCCGACTCGGGCGATCTTGCGTTCCAGTATAGCGTTGGTGGTGGCGGTGGTGCCGTGGATCAGGAGATCGAGATCGGCGGGGGCGACGCCGGCCTCGGCGATAGCCGCCAGCACGCCTTCGGTCTGGTCGGGCAGGGTGGTGAGCACCTTGGCTGCCCGCACGCGCGGG
>DATBKR010000391.1:0-9511 GCA_036555805.1 Hyphomicrobiaceae bacterium
GCCAAGATCATGGACAGCGGCAGCGTCATCCCGGTCGAGGGCTCCGACGCCGAGTTCTTCCGCACGCAGCAGGAGCTGCTGCGCAGCCGCGCCACGGCCGAGCGCGTGGCTTCGGCGCTGAACCTCGGCAGCGACCCCGACTTCCTCAAGCCGCGCGCATTCTCGTTCGCCGCGGCGTTCCGAGGGCTGCTGGCGCTCGGCTCGTCGCCGCAGATTGAAAGCCGGCAGCCCCCCGAGAAGGCCGCCCTGTGGCGAGCCGCCGCGGGCGTGCTGCTCGCCAACCGGCAGGTCATCGCGCTCAGCGGCTCGCGCCTGGTCGATGTCACCTACACGGACCCCAACCCGGCGCGCGCCCAGCGGATCGCCACCGCATTTGCGGACGCCTTCATCGCCTCCAATCTGGACAAGCGGTTCGAGGCCAACTCCTCCGCCAAGACCTTTCTGGAGGATCAGATCAAGCAGGCCAGGCTGCACCTGGAGGAGTCCGAGCGGGCGCTCCTGGACTTCGCCCAGAAGGAGCAGATCGTCATCGTCCAGGAGAAGTCGTCGATCGCCGAGAACAATCTCGCGAGCGCCAACGCCACCCTCGGCACGCTCGTCTCGGAGCGCATCAGGAGCGAGCAGCTCTGGAAGCAGGTGGACTCCACCAACGCCATCAACCTTCCGCAGATTCTCTCCAACGGTGTGATCGATGGACTGCGGGGGCGGCGCAACGCGCTCGTCACCGAGTACCGGGAGAAGCTCGAGATGTTCAAGCCGGGCTATCCGGCGATGGTCCAGCTCGACAACAAGATCAAGGAGATCGACCGCCAGCTGGGTGCCGAGGTGAAGATCATCAAGGGCACCCTCAAGGCGGCCTACGAGTCCTCCCTGGGCCAGGAGAACGAGATGAAGAAGCGCATCGAGGCCCTGCGGGAGGAGGTGCTCGATCTGCAGAAGCGCAGCATTCAGTACAACAGCCTGAAGCGCGTCGCCGACACCAACCGCTCGCTCTACGACAGCCTGCTCCAGCGCTCCAAGGAGGTCGATGTTTCGAGCGGCGCCAGCGCCAACAACATCTTCGTCGTCGACAAGGCCGAGCTGCCCGTCCTGCCGTCCTCGCCGCAGCTCTCGCGCAATCTGCTGCTGGCCCTGCTGGCCGGCCTCGGCGTCGGCGTGGTTGCCGGCTATGTCATCGAGCGCCTGGACGACAGGGTCGTGTCACCCGCGGAGGTGGAGCGCATCACCGGTCTGCCGACGCTGGGCATCATTCCCAAGGTGGGCGGCGCCAAGGCCGTCGAGGCCGAGTTCGGGGACCCGCGCTCCGGCATCTCGGAAGCCTACCGGTCGCTGTGCGCGTCGCTGCAGTTCTCCACCGAGAGCGGGCTGCCGCGCACTCTGTTCGTCACCAGCGGCGGCCCGTCGGAGGGCAAGTCGCTCACGTCGCTGGCCGTAGCCCGGCACTTCGCGACCATGGGGCGCAGGGTGCTGCTCGTCGATGCCGACCTGCGCAACCCCTCGCTCCACGCCAAGCTGCGCCGGCGCAACGCCGTGGGGCTCGGGGACTATCTGGCCGGCCGCTGCAATCCGCCCGAGACGTTCCAGGCCACCGCCCACCCCAACCTTGCCTTCATGTCGGCGGGCGCAGTGAGCGCGAATGCCGCCGACCTTCTTGCAGGGTCGCGGATCTACTCATTGCTGTCCACGGGGCTCGAGGTCTTCGACCTCATCGTGCTGGACGGACCGCCGGTGGTGGGCCTGGCCGATGCGCCGCTGCTGTCCAGCGCGGCGTCGGCATCGGTGATGGTGGTGAGCGCGGGCCAGGTGCGCTCGGGCATGGTCCGCGCCGCGCTCGGACGCCTGCGCTATGCGCGCGCCAACGTCATCGGCACGGTGCTCACCAAGTACGATCCCAGAATGGCCGGCTACGGATATGGCTACGGCTATGGGTACGGGTACGGCTACGGCGGCCACGGGCAGCACCCCATTGCTGCGGCGGCAGCACCCGCGCCCCAGCTGCCGGGCGGCCCGGAGAATCCCTCGGCCGACCCGCGGGCGAACACGTGAGCGGGTCATGGACCATTGGGCGGCACTGCGGCTCGCGCTCGACCTCCACTACGTGCCCTGGCGCGTCCGCGTTGTCAGGGCCCAGCCGCTCCCCGAGGGTCTCCCCCGGCTCCTGCGCGTCGCCGCCGGCGACCCGGAAACCGTGAGCGCCGCGGCGCAGGCAACGGGCCGGCTGCCCGAGGTGATCAGGCAGGCCGCCGGCTTCTTCATCGAGCAGATCCTGCTCTCTGCCGATGCCGACAGCTATCGCGTGCTGGGGGCAGGCCCTGGGGCCGCCGGCAGCGACCTGCGGCAGAACATGGCCCTGCTCATGAAGTGGCTGCACCCGGACATCGCCCGCCAGGGCGACCCCTCCATCTACGCCGCCCGCATCGCCGCCGCGTGGAACGACCTCAAGACCCCGGAACGCCGGGCCGTCTACGACAGTCGGTGCGCTCCGCCCGTAGCTCCGGGCGAACGCGAGTCGCGGGCGCGATTTCGGCGGGCGCGCCGCTCCACCGCGGCCGGGGCGCGGCACAAGAGCCGGCTGCCCCGCGCGCTCGCCTTCTTCCTGTTGGGCAAGCGCAGACCTTGAGACCTGAGGACGTGGCACTGCCGACGCGCTTTCATCCGTTCCGAGCCATCGGCCTCGCCGCCCTGGGTCTCGTCCTGGCGTGGCTGGTGGTCTCGCGCACGTTTGTGGCCTATCTCGCGCGCACCGCGCCGGAAGCCGCCCTGTGGCTGCGCCCCGGCGACCCCGAGGCCCTCCTCAACCTTGCCGAGAGGCGGGTGGATGCGGCCGACGGCCCAGCAGGGTCCCGCGACGGCACCGAACGGGCCCGCGCCTGGGCGGAGACGGCGCTCGGCGCGGACCCTGTCAGTGCGCGCGCGTTGCGTGTCCTCGGCCAGCTGGCCCATGCGGCAGGCGACGATGAGCGCGCCGCCGGTTACCTGCGGCGTGCGGCCCGCCACTCGATCCAGGAGAGCGCGGCGGTGTCCTGGCTCCTGCACGACAGCTACGCGAAGAAGGACTACGCCTCGGCCCTCCATTTCGCGGACACGTTGCTCAGAACGCGCACACGCGCGCTGCCGGACGTCCTGCCCGTGATGGGTCGCATGGCGGAGAGCGCGAGCGCCGCGCGCGAACTGCACAAGCTCCTCGCCGGCAACCCGCCGTGGCGCCGCGCCTTCCTTTCCGGCCTGCCGCGGGCGGTCTCGGACGCCCGCACGCCCCTCAAGGTGCTGGTGGCCCTCAAGGAGACGGCGAACCCGCCCGACCTCGCGGACATCCGCGACTACGTCGCGCTCCTGGTCGAGCACAAGTTCTACGAGCTTGCCTACTACACCTGGCTGCAGTTCCTGCCGCGCGAGCAGCTGGCCGGCGCGGGTTTCCTGTTCAACGGCAGCTTCGAGCTTTCTCCCTCCGGCCTGCCGTTCGACTGGCAGATCCATGCGGGCATGGGGGCGACTGTCGATCTCGCCCCCCGCCCCGACGCGGCCAGAGGGCACGCGCTCCGCATCGAGCTGGGCCCCGGCCGTGTGGAGCTTGGCGGCGTGACGCAGATGCTCCTGCTGGCGCCGGGCAGCTACCGGTTCGGCGGCAAGTACCGCGGCGAGATCGCAGGCCCGCGCGGGCTGGTGTGGCGTATCGCGTGCGCGGGCGGCACCGGTGCGCCGCTGGGGCAGAGTCCCACGGCGATCGGCGCCGCGCCGCGGTGGAAGGACGTGGCGTTCTCATTCACCGTCCCCGACGCGGGCTGCCGCGCGCAGCAGCTGCACCTCGTGCTCGACGCGCGCATGCCCTCCGAGCAGCTGGTCTCCGGCACCCTCTGGTACGACGAGCTGACCGTCGCTCGCGCGGATTAGGCTGGGGCCACCTCGCTGTACCCGGGGAGCAACCCGTCAGGGTGGGAACTGACCGCTGTGGCAACCAACGGCCTCCGCGTTTCGCCAGGAATGAAATGAGATCCGTTTCCGGATGGGCGCTATCCGGTCAAAAACGTTACGCGGACGGAACCGGGAACGGGGGCGGGCGTTGTGGAGGAGCACGTCCTGGACGTGTTGCGGGGTAGCATCCTTCGGGATGCAGCGGGCGCCTCTGCCCTCCGGAGGCGCCCGCTCTTTCGCGCGCCCGATACTGTCAGCGGCGCGTTTCCGCCCAGCAGTCCTCGGTCTCCCACACGCGCACGCTCTCGCACGTGGGCAGGCGCTCCAGCAGCCACGCCGCGATCAGCTCGGCTGTCGGGTTCTCCAGGCCCTCGACATCGTTCAGCACCCGGTGATCGAGTCTTCCAATGAGCGGAAGCACCTGGTCGTCGATCTCGGCGAAGTCCGCCACGAACCCGCGCCGGTCGAGGGGACCCTTCACCACCACATCCACTCGGTAGCTGTGGCCGTGCATGTTCCTGCACTTGTGGCCCTCCGCAACGAGCGGGAGGCGGTGCGCAGCCTCGAAGCGGTAGGTTCTGCCAATGTGAGCCTCGGTCATGGTATCCCCATCAGCTTGTGGGTCTGGAGGCTGACGCGCCAGCTCGGGTGGTCGATGCAGTAGGCGACCGCCAGGGCCGTGTTGCGCACCCGCTCCGGTCCGTCCATGGGTTGCAGGAAGAAGTGTTCGAACTCGAGGCCCTCGAACAGCTCCGGCGGCGCCCCCTCCTGCGGATACACGAGCTTCAGCTCCTGCCCGCGCATCTGCCTGAGGGGCGCTCCGGCCTTCGGGCTCACGCACAACCAGTCGATGCCGCGCGGCGCCTCCATGGTGCCGTTGCTCTCGACCGCCACCCTGAACCCAAGCGCGTGCACCGCGGCGATCAGCGCATCGTCGAGCTGGAGCAGCGGCTCCCCGCCGGTGAACACCGCCAGCCGCCGATCCTCGCCGGGTCCCCAGGCCTCGCAGATGGCCTGCGCCAGCCTGGCCGCCGCCGGGAAGCGACCGCCGCCGGGGCCGTCGATGCCCACGAAGTCGGTGTCGCAGAAGCCGCAGACCGCCTCGCTGCGGCCGCTCTCCCGGCCGCTCCACAGGTTGCAGCCGGCGAACCGGCAGAACACCGCCGCGCGTCCGGCCTGCGCACCCTCGCCTTGCAGCGTCTTGAAGATCTCCTTGACTGCGTAGCTCAACGCCGTCTCCGCCAGGGCCGCCCTGCCGCAGGCCTCCTCCGCTCATGTGGCAGCGTGCCAGCCCCCTCTCAAGCGGAATTCCCAGTGTTGGGAAACGCCGGGCACCCCGCACGCGAGGCACGGGGCGAGCCGGCCGGAAGCGGCGTCCCGAGGGCAGGCGAGATTCGTAGCGCGCCCGGCATCGAACATCTGCATAATGCGCACGAGCCCGTCTCGGGGGAGGCGCAACGGTGCCATCGTCGGTGACAGTCCCGCTGTGGCTTGCGGCGGTCGTGGCGGGCCTCGCCGCCGTCGCCCTCATCGACCGGCTGTTCGGGCCGGCGCTCGCATGGTGGCTGCAGCGCCGTGCCAACCGCGCCATCGACGAGCTGAACCAGCGCCTGCACCTCAAGATCCCGGCGTTCAAGCTGGCGCGCCGGCGCCAGCTCATCGAGCGGCTCATGTTCGACCCCGAGGTGCTCGGGGCCATCGAGGACGAGGCCAGGGCACGCGGCGAGCCCACCGGCGTCGCCCACGCGCGGGCGCGCCGCTATGCCCGCGAGATCGTGCCCTCCTTCAGTGCCTATGCCTACTTCCGCATGGCCGTGCGGCTGGCCCGGCGCCTCTCCACGGCGCTCTACCGGGTGCGCGTCGGCGCCCTGGAGGAGGAGGCGCTCGCCCGCGTGCCCGAGGACGCCTCGGTGGTATTCGTCATCAACCACCGCTCCAACATGGACTACGTGCTCGTCACCTATCTGGTCTCCGAGCGCTCCGCCCTCAGCTACGCGGTGGGCGAGTGGGCGCGCGTATGGGCCCTGCAGAGCCTGATCCGCGCCATGGGCGGCTACTTCGTGCGCCGCGACTCCTCCAACCCGCTCTACCGCAAGGTGCTGGCGCGCTACGTACACATGGCCACGGCCTCGGGCGTGGCGCAGGCCCTGTTCCCGGAGGGCGGCCTGACGCGCGACGGTGCGCTGCGCCCGCCCAAGCTCGGCATTCTGAGCTACATGGTGGCGGGCTTCGATCCGCAGGGCCCGCGCGACGTGGTGTTCGTGCCCGTGGGTCTCAACTACGACCGCGTGCTGGAGGACCGCGTGCAGCTGGCCGCCACCGCCACGCCGCAGGGGGAGCGGCCGCGGTTCGCCTTCAACCCGCTGGTGCTCGCGCGCTTCCTCCTGCGCAGCCTGTGGCTGCGCCTGCGCGGACGCTGGTATCGCTACGGCTACGCCTGCGTCGGCTTCGGTCGCCCGGTGTCGCTTCGGGACTATCTGCGCGAGCGAGCCGTCGACTTGCGCGCCCTCCCTGCCGAGCGGCGCCACGCCGAGATCGAGCGGCTGGGCCTGCGCCTGATGCGCGAGGTGGGGCGCGTGGTGCCCGTCCTGCCGGTCTCCCTGGCCGCAACGGCGGTCCTGGCCGCCGGCGAGCGCGGGCTGTCCGGCCTGGAGCTCAAGGGGGCCGTCTACGACCTCATGCAGCGCCTCGCCGCCGCCGGCGCCCATGTGCACCTTCCCCGCCAGGATCAGGAGTACGCCGTGGAGGTGGGCCTGCGCATGCTGCGCCTGCGCCGCATGGTGCTGCTCGCCGACGGCCTCTATCGCGCCAACCCCGACGAGCGCCCGCTGCTCGCCTACTACGCCAACGCCATCGCTCACCTCCTGCTGGGCGCCGACGCGCCGGAGGCGGCACCGGAGCGCCCCGCCCCCATCGGCGCTACGGCGCGGTGAACGGAGGCGGCTCGAGCCCGCGCGGCACGCCGCTCTGCTGCTGCCGCGTCAGCCCCGCCAGATAGGTGCCGATCAGGTCGTCGATCAGACGGGCGGCGGTGTCCATCGTGACCACGGAGAGCTTGTCGGCGGTGGAGAGCGAGGTGATGCCGTGCACGCCGGCCCACAGCACGCGCGCCGCGCGCCGGCGCTCGTCCTCGCTGCCCGGCGGGAAGTGGGGAGCCAGCGCCCGCTCGATCTGCGCCGTGAGGCCCTCCAGCTTCTGCTGATACCAGGCCGGCAGTTCGGCGCCCTGGGGCATGTGATGCTCGAACAGCAGGTTCCAGAGGCGCGGCTTCTCCTGTGTGAAGGCGAGGTAGGCCTGGGCGATGCGGATCAGGCGATCGTCGGCGCCCCCGCCGTCGCTCCCATCGGGTACGTCCGACAGGCGCTTGTCGAGACCGTCGAGCACCCGCGCCTCGACGTTCAGCACCACGTCGTCCAGGTTGGCGAATATGTTGTAGATGGTGCCCGGCGAATACCCGATGCGGCGCGCGATCTCGCGCGCCGAGAGCCCCGCCAAGCCCTGCGCCTCGATGATCTCCTGCGCGGCGTCGAGGATGAGCGCGCGGATCTGCTGCGGCGTGTGCGACGACCGTCGTCCCATGACCTGGCCGGGGCCCCGCCCCCGTGCTTGCTAGCGGCCGCCACCATAAGTGGCATGCGGCCTCGTCGGCAAATCGCCACAGCCCGGCCAGTGGCAACCTGCCAGGGCGGACGCACCGCGGCAATCAAAGGCGATCAAGGAACATCCTCTTACGCCACATCGCGCCCGCAAAGGTAAATTAACCGGTCGTTAATATTTCCACGCTCACAGTCGGTCCGGCAAGACCTGCCTCGATCGGGTCAGTGCGGTTGCAAAAGCTCGGTTGTGCAATTTTCAGCTGCAGCCGTCGTTGCCCGATGGCCGAGGAGGCAGGCCTGTCTTTCTTCGCGCCGCGCGCCCAAGGGAGGCGCCTCAAGAACCCGTGAGCCATGACGCGCCAATCCGAGTATCGCCGCCAGCCTGGGCACGCCCGCCTCGCTCCCCCCGCCGTCTTCGCGCTTCCCGCCCCGGCGCGGAGCCATCCCGCGCCGAGCGCAGCTGCCGACGGCCGCCTGCGGCCTCAGGGGCCGGCACCGACGCCCGCGCGCGCGATCCCGGCCATCGCCATCCGCGCCTTCTGCGAAAGCGCCGGCGCGGCGGCGGCGCTGGAGGTGGCGAGCGCCGACCGGCGCTTGGCCAAGGCACACCTGGAGATTGGCACCGGCGGCATCGACGCGGCCATGGCCGAGTGCACGGAGGGGCCGGCCCCGAGCATCCTCGTCGTGGAGACGGCACCGCCGCAGATGCTGGCCAGGCTCGACGCTCTCGCCGACCGCTGCGACCCGGCCACGCGGATCATGGTCATCGGCCACATCAACGACATCGCCCTCTACCGCGAGATGTTGAAGCGCGGCGCCAGCGAGTATCTGGTGGCCCCTGTCTCGCCGGCGCAATTCATAGAGGCCGTCGCCGGCCTCTGCGGCGTTCAGAGCACGGGTGAAACCGGCCGCATCGTCGCCTTCATAGGCGCCAAGGGCGGGGCGGGGTCGAGCACGGTCTGTCACAACGCGGCCTGGGCGATCTCGGAGCTCCTCAAGTGCGAGGTCGTGGTCGTCGATCTCGACCTGGCGTTCGGCACCGCCGGCCTCGACTTCAACCAGGAGACCATGCAGGGCGTCGCGGAGGCACTGCAGGCCCCGGAGCGCCTCGACGAGACACTCCTCGACCGGCTGCTCACCAAATGCTCGCAGCACCTGAGCATCCTGGCGGCGCCGGTGGCGCTCGACCGCGATTTCGACATCTCCGCCGGCGCCTGCCGCACCGTCCTCGACGCGCTGCGCCAGTATGCCCCGTTCGGGGCGGTGGACCTGCCGCACGCCTGGGCGCCCTGGGTGAAACAGGTGCTCATCAACGCCGACGAGATCGTCATCACCGCCGCGCCGGACCTCGCCAACCTGCGCAACGCCAAGAATCTCGTCGACCTGCTGGAGGCGAGCGGCCACCACGGCAATCCGCCGCGACTCGTCATCAACATGGCCCGGCAGCGCAAGCGCCCGGACCTCTCGGTTGAGGAGTTCGCGTCGGCACTGGAGCTGGAGCCGGCGCTTGTCATCGAGTTCGACGGCGAGACCTTCGGCCTCGCCGCCAACAACGGCCAGATGATCGAGGAGTTCTCCCGCAAGTCGCGCCCCGCCCGGCAGTTCCGCGAGCTGGCGCTGACGCTGGCCCGGCGCACCGAGGCAAGAGAGGCCCCCAAGCCCTCGCCGCTGGCTCCGATCTTCGACAGGCTCGGGCTCAGAGGGTAGATTTCCCGCCCCAGAGCTGTCATGCCGGGCGAGCGCGACAGCGCGAGACCCGGTACCCAGGATCAAGAGCTGCTCGCCCGTTCCTCTCGGACCTATGGGTCCCGGATATTTCGCAGCCTGCCCCGGCCACCGAGCCGGAGCGAAATTCCGGGATGACAACAGGAGCACCCGCCGTGGCAGCCGAGCGCGCACAATCTGCCCAATGCATCGTTGCCGGCGGCGGGCCTGCGGGCATGATGGCCGGCTACCTGCTGGCGCGGGCGGGCATCGATGTGACCGTACTGGAAAAGCACGCC
>DATBKR010000392.1:0-11999 GCA_036555805.1 Hyphomicrobiaceae bacterium
GCGTCAAGGGCGGCGAGCACCCTGGGCGGGGACATGGGGAGGTCGGGGAAGCGCACGCCGGTGGCGTCGGCCACCGCGTTGGCGACCGCGGCCAGCGGCGGCACGATGGGCGTCTCGCCCACGCCGCGCACCCCGTAGGGGTGGCGCGGGTTGGGCACCTCCACGATCACCGTGTCGAGCATGGGCAGGTCGGAGGCCACCGGTACCCGGTAGTCGAGGAAGCCGGGGTTCTGCAGCCTGCCGTCGGGCCCGTAGATGTACTCCTCGTTGAGCGCCCAGCCGATGCCCTGCGCCACGCCGCCCTGGTACTGGCCCTCGACATAGCTCGGGTGGATGGCGCGGCCGGCATCCTGGATGGCGGTGTAGCGGATCACCGTTACCTTGCCGGTCTCCGGGTCCACCTCCACGTCGGCGATGTGGGTGGCGAAGCTCGGCGCCGCACCCTGGGCGTTGAGGCGCGCGTAGCCGGCGATCGGGCCGCCGGTCTTGCCGGCCATGCCCGCGATGTCCCGCAGCGTCATGGGCGCGTGCTTGCCGGCGTTGGGGCCGGAGGGGCGCACCGCGCCCCTGCGGTACTCGACGGCGTCTTCGGGCAGCTCCCACAGCCTGGCGGCGCGCTTGCAGGCCTCGCGCATCAGCTCGCGCGCGGCCTCCACGGTGGCCATGCCGCTTGAGAAGGTGGAGCGGCTGCCGCCGGTCAGCATGTTGTAGCCGAGCTGGCCGGTGTCGCCGATCTGCGTGCGGATGCGGTCGAGCTCCACGCCCAGTTCCTCAGCCGCCATCATGCACAGCGAGGCGCGCAGGCCGCCGATGTCGGGCGTTCCGGCGGTGAGCGAGAGGGTGCCGTCCTCGTTGAGTTGCAGCGACACCGAGGTGTCGCCGCCGACGTTGAACCAGAAGCCGGAGGCGACGCCGCGGCCCTGGTTGGGCCCGAGCGGCGTCTTCCAGTGCTCGTGGGCCGTGGCCAGCTCCAGCGTCTCGACCAGGCCGACTGGGCCGAACTTGGGGCCGTAGGCCGCCTTGGTGCCCTGCCTTGCGGCGTTCTTGAGCCGGAACTCGATGGGGTCGACCTCCAGCTTCTCGGCCAGCTCGTCAACCACGCTCTCGACGGCGAACTCCGCGATCGGCGCGCCGGGGGCGCGGTAGGCCGCCACCTTGGGCCGGTTCGACACCACGTCGTAGCCCACGACCTTGACGTGCTCGATGTCGTAGGGCGCGAAGGCGCACATGGCGCCCGCCCCCACCGGCGAGCCGGCGAAGGCGCCGGCCTGATAGGCCATCTCCGCCTCCGCGGCGACGATGCGGCCATCCTTGCGCACGCCGAGCCTGACGCGCACGTGCGCGCCCGAGGTGGGGCCGCTGGCGCGGAACACCTCCTCTCGGGTCATCACCATTTTCACCGGCCGGCGCGCCTTCCTGGCGAGCGCCAGGGCGACCGGCTCCAGGTAGACCACGGTCTTGCCGCCGAAACCGCCGCCGATCTCGGACGAGGTGACGCGGATCCTGCCGATGTCCCAGCCGAGGAGCCGCGCGCACATGGCGCGCACCATCCAGTGGCCCTGGGTGGTCACCCACACGTCGGCCTGGCCGTCTTCGGAGACGCTGGCCACGACGGCGTGGGGCTCGATGTAGCCCTGGTGCACCGGCCTGGTGGTGAAGCTCCGCTCCAGCACAAGGTCCGCCTGCCTGAAGCCGGCGGCGATGTCGCCGTGCCCGATCTCGACGCGCCTGGCGACGTTGGAAGGCACCTTGGGCCTCGGCTCGACGCCGGCGGTGATCAGGTCCTCGTGCAGCAACGGCGCGCCGGGCTTCATGGCCGCGACCGGGTCGATGACATGCGGCAGCACCTCGTAATCGACCTTGATGAGCGCGAGCGCCTGCTTGGCGATGCTGGCGCCGGCGGCCGCCACCGCGGCCACGGCGTGGCCCTCGTAGAGCGCCTTCTCGCGCGCCATGACGTTGCGCACCATGTCGCGGTAGTCGACAGTCTGCTCGCCGGCCGCATAGAGCTGGGCGGCCTGGTCCGGGAAGTCGTCGGCGGTCACGATGGCCTTGACGCCGGGGAGCGCGGCGGCCGCGCTCACGTCGATGCCGCGGATGCGGGCGTGCGGATGCGGGCTCCTGAGCACCTTGCCGACGAGCTGGCCCGCCAGGGCGAGGTCGGCGCCGAAGCGGGCGCGGCCGGTCACCTTGTCCACCCCGTCCGGCCGCACCGGGCGCGTGCCGATCCAGTCGAAGGCGTTGGGCCTGTCGGTCTTCTTGTCCGTCTTGACCTTCTCCAGCATGGGGATCAGGCTCCTCTCATCTCGGCGGCGGCGTCGAGTACCGCGCGCACGATCTTGTCATAGCCGGTGCAGCGGCACAGGTTGCCGGCAAGCCAGTAGCGCACTTCGGTTTCGGTGGGCTCCGGCGAGCGGTCGAGCAGCGCCTTGGCGGCCACCAGGAAGCCGGGCGTGCAGATGCCGCACTGCAGGGCGGCGTGCTCCAGGAACTTGCGCTGCAGCGGGTGGAGCGTCTCGCCCTGGGCCATGCCTTCGATGGTGGCGATGGATTTGCCCTCGGCCTCCACCGCGAGCATCAGGCAGGAGCACACGAGACGGCCGTCGACCGTGACGCTGCAAGCGCCGCAGTCGCCGGTGGAGCACCCTTCCTTGGTGCCGGTGAGGCCGAGGCTGTCGCGCAGCGCGTCGAGCAGCGTGTCCTGCGTCTCGCACAGGAATTCGACCGGGTCGCCGTTCACCGTGGCGGCAACGTGACGCTTGGCCATCAGGGTGCTCTCCTCGCCCGTTCGTAGGCGCTCTGCGCGGCGCGGCGCGCGAGCACGCCAGCCACCTTGATGCGGTAGTCCCTGGTGCCGCGCTTGTCGTCGATGGGCTGGCAGGCGGCGCGGGCGGCTGCGTCCAGCTTTTCCAGCGCGGCGGCGTCGAGCTTGGCGCCGACGATCGCCCTGGCCGCCTCGGGCACGACCAGCGGGCGCGGTGCCACGGCGCCGAGCGCCACGCGGGCGGCGGTGCAGGTGCCGCTGGCGTCGAGGGTCAGGCACACGCCGCAGCCGGCCACGGCGATGTCCATCTCCGTGCGCGGGATGAAACGCAGGTAGGCGTCGGCCGTGCGGGCGGACCTGGGCGGCAGCAGGAACGAGACGAGGATCTCGCCCTTGCCCAGCGCCAGCTTGCGCGGCCCCTGCATCACCTCCTCCACCGGCAGCTCGCGCCGGCCGTTGGGGCCGGCGGCCATGGCGATGGCGCCCGCCGCGATCAGGGCCGGGACGCTGTCGGCGGCCGGGGAGCCGTTGCACAGGTTGCCGCCGAGCGTGGCGCGGCCCTGGATCTGGGTGGAGCCGATCAGGTTTGCCGCCTCCACCACCCCTGGCCATACCGCCTTGAGCCTCGGGTGCTCCTTGAGCTCGGCGCCCGTGACGGCCGCGCCGATGCGGAAGCCGCCGCCTTCCTCGGTGACCCGGCGGGTCTCGGGAATGCGCTTGATATCCACCACGAGCACCGGCTCGATCAGGTCGGTGCGCAGCTGCACCAGCAGATCGGTGCCGCCGGCAAGCACGCGCGCATCGCCCGGCTCGGCCGCCAGCAGCGCCACCGCCTGGTCAAGCGAGCTCGGCGCCTCGTAACGCATGTGGCATGTCCTTCTGTCGAGAGGGAAGCAGGAGCGCCAGGATGGCACGGCAGGGCGCCCCTCGCCAACTGCCGCGTCGGCAAATTTGGGTTGCGTGTGCGGCTTGGGCATTCCTGCGCGCCTCCACGTCGTTGGTGGCACTGCCAATCTTTCCGCCGGGTGCGCGCGGTTTGGCACCCGCTGCTGCGACGGGGTATACTGTGGATGAGCTTGCCAGGGTTCGCGCTCAAGCCCGGAGGAAAACGCCACGTGACCGCCAGCACTGTCTGGATTTCCTACGATCTCGGCGTCCGGGGGGACTACGAGGGCCTCTACGCCTGGCTCGATGCCCACGACGCCAAGGAATGCGGCGACTCGCTGGCCGTGCTGACCTATCGGCACGAGGGCGCACTTGTGGACAAATTGAAGGCCGACCTGAAGAAGAACGTCGAGACCGACAAGCGCACGCGCATCTACGTCGTCTACCGCGACTTGGCCACCGGCAAGAACAAGGGGAGGTTCATATTTGGCACCCGGCGCGCAGCGGCATGGACCGGCTATGCGCCTTCCGACCTGGCCACCGTGGACGAAGAGGACTGAGCGGAATGGCCTCGATCCTCGTGGACTCAGGCGTCTGGTACGCGCTTTGTGACCCACGGGATCGAGCGGTCGAGCAGGATACTATCGAAGACATTCGTGGGCGCATCAAACCCCACACCGTCGTGGTTCCTTGGCCCATCCTCTATGAGACACTTGGTACGCGCTTCGTAAGAAGCCGGCTCGCCATGGAGCGATTCGAACAGGAGATCAGGTCGCCAAGCGTAGTGCTTCTCGATGACGCACCGTACCGCGATGATGCGTTAGCGCATTCGCTCGAGTGGTCGCTCCGCCGCGGCCGCGCTTTGAGCTTGGTTGATTGCGTGCTCCGCTTGCTTCTCGATGACATCCAGACCAGGATTGAATACCTTGTTACATTCAATGAACGTGATTTCGTCGATGTTTGCGCTGCGCGCAGGATCGAATTGTGGTCGCGGTGAACGCCGCGTGCTCGTGCGGCGAATCCAAGGAGCTAAGCGATGGCCAAGAAGGGCTACTGGATCGGGCACGTCAACATCACCGACCCCGAGCGCTACAAGGACTACATCGCGGCCAACGCCGAGCCGCTGAAGAAGTACGGAGCGCGCTTTCTGGTTCGCAATGGGGCGTGCCAAGTGCCCGAGGGCGGCCTCGCCGGCCGCCGGCACGTGGTGATCGAGTTCGACAGCTACGAGACGGCCAAGGCCTGCTACGACTCGCCCGAATACCAGGCCGCGATCAAGATCCGCAGCGAGGCCAGCACGGGCGATATCGTCATCATCGAGGGATACGAGGGTTGAGGAGGTGTCAGACCCTCCGGGTCTGACACCATCTCGCCCCAGGCGTTGGAGCCACGGTGTCAGACCCGGAGGGTCTGACACCTCCTCCCGATTTGTGGCACACTGGGGCGCATGGCGCTCAAGGAGCCGTCATTCACCATCGGCATCGAGGAGGAGTACCTCCTCGTCGATCGCGCGACCCGCGATCTGGTCGGCGAGATGCCGCCGCGGCTGTTCGAGGATTGCGAGCGGAGCCTGCGCGGCCAGGTGGCACGCGAGTTCCTCAAGTCGCAGATCGAGGTCGAGACGCACGTGCACGCGACGGCAGGCGCGGCCGGGGCCGAGCTGAAGGCCCTGCGCCGGAGCGTTGCGGGCCTCGCCGCCCGGCACGGGCTCGCGCCCATTGCCGCCTCCACCCACCCCTTCGCCCACTGGGGCGCCCAGCAGGCCACCGAGCGCGCGCGCTACCAGGCGATCGCCCACGACCTGGCCGGCGTGGGCCGGCGCTTGGTGTTCTGCGGGATGCACGTGCATGTCGGCGTGGAGGACGACGAACTGCGCATCGACCTGATGAACCAGGCCCGCTATTTCCTGCCGCACCTCCTGGTGCTTTCCACCTCCTCGCCCTTCGCCGAAGGCGAGGACACCGGCCTCAAGTGCTACCGCCTGGCTGCGTACAACGAGCTGCCGCGCACGGGTCTGCCGCAGCGCTTCGGCAGCTGGGCGGAATATCGCGACACCGTGGACCTGCTGGTGCGCAACGGCGTGATCGAGGACGCCAGCAAGATCTGGTGGGACTTGCGCCCCTCGGCCCGCTTCCCCACCCTGGAGCTGCGCATCCCCGACGTGTGCACGCTGCTCGAGGACGCCGTGTGCGTGGCCGCGCTCTACGTCAGCATCCTGCGCATGCTCTACCGCATCCGCCGCTCCAACCAGACCTGGCGGCCCTACCCGCTGTTCCTGCTGTCGGAGAACCGGTGGCGCGCCCAGCGCTACGGCGTCACCGGCACGCTGTTCGATTTCGGCAAGGGCGAGCTGGTGCCGTTCGGGGACCTCATCGATGAGCTGCTGGCGATGGTGCGCGGGGATGCCGAGGCGCTCGGCTGCCGGCGCGAGGCGGAGCACGCCCGCGCCATCGTCGCCCGCGGCACCAGCGCAGACCGCCAGGTGGCGCGCTTCCAGGGGTTCGTCGCCCAGGGCGCCCCGCGCGAGGCGGCCCTGCACGGCGTGGTGGACCGCCTGATCGACGAGACGGCCGGCGTCGGGTCGCTGGCCGCCGACGATGACGGCGGTGCCGGTCAAGGATGCGCGCGAGAGGGCTGATCCAGATGCTGGCTGGCGCCGCTACAGCACCCGCTGCAGGGCGTCCATGAACTCGCGGTAGTGATCGATCACCGCTGTCGGCTTGAGGTCGCGCACAGGCACGGGGGTGTAGCCGAAGGTGACGCCGATCGACGGGATGCCGGCCGCCGCGGCGGTGGCGATGTCGACCTCGCTGTCCCCGACCATCACCGCCCGGTCCGGCCGTCCGCCCGCCATGGCGATGGTCTGGGTCAGGTGGCCCGGCGCCGGCTTGAACACGTTGAAAGTGTCACGGCCGGCAATTGCGGCAAAACGGTGGTGGAGGCCGAGATGGCGCAGCAGCGAGCGCGAGAGGACCTCGAACTTGTTGGTGCACACGGCCAGCAGCACGCCCGCCCGCGCCAGGGTCTCGAGCAGCGCCGGGACGCCCTCGAACGGCCGGCTGAGAACGGCGATGTGGTCGGCGTAGTAGGGAAAGAACAGCTCGTGCAGCGCGCTCACCTCCGCCGCGGTCTTGGTGACGCCGTGCAGCCGCAAGCCCTCCTCGATCATGGCGCGGGAGCCGCGCCCGATCAGCGGACGCAGGTCGGCCGGCGATATGGCGTCAAGTCCGATCAGGCCGAAAACGTGGTTGGTCGCCGCCGTCAGGTCAGGCGCGGTATCGACGAGGGTGCCGTCGAGGTCGAAGACGATGGTGGTGCCGGAGAGATCTGGAGACATGCGTGAGGGAGCGTGCTGTGCCTGCAACTCGTGTGGCCGGACCGTGCGTGCCGGCGTGTCGCCCATCTGTTGCCCAATATTGGGGCTCTTTATGTGACTGCAGAGTATCCATGCAGCCACACTCAGGGGGGATGCAATGCTGCGACGCATCCGCCGGCTGTCGGGGAACCTCAGCCTCTGCTATATACGCTCGCGTTGGGGAGCAGGCTTCGGTCCAGCGGCTGCCGGGCTGAAGGTTGTGTTGCGTCTGGAGGGCTCACGACGCATGCGCTGGCTCGCACTTCGGTTGGGTCATTGCGCCACCGCCGCCCTGGCGGCCGGGGCGGCATGGCTTGCAGCTGAACCGCTGGCGGCGGCGCAGGCGCCCCCGTCCGAGCGCGCGCCATTCGCCCTGATCGACGAGGTGCGTTTCGGCCTTCTGGCCCACAGTGTCGAGCCCAGCAATGCCGAGGACGGGGTGGACGCCAACCTGGAGGTGCTGTTCGGCCGCCCGGCGGTGAATTACGACAATGCCTGGCTCGATGTGATCCTGCGGCCTCGCATCCATCTCGGGACCAGCATCAACACGGCGGGCGATACGAACCAGCTCTACGCCGGTCTGACCTGGGATGCGAAACTCACCCGGAGGCTCTCGCTGGAGCTTACCTTCGGCGGCGCCTTGCACGACGGCCCCACCGGCGATGGTCACGAGGATTCCTACGGTTGCTCGCTCAATTTCCGGGAATCCGCCTCGCTCGGCTATGCCCTCGACGAGCGCTGGACGCTCTACGGCACGGTCGCCCACATGTCGAACGCGAACCTGTGCGACCACAACAGCGGCCTCACCAGTGTGGGCGTGAGGCTGGGCTACAAGCTGAAGTAGCGCCCTGAAACGAGATGGCATCGCGGGTCCGCCGCCTGGCGCGGCGGCGACGGTGCGTGGGGGCGCCTGCCCTGCGGTTGAGGCTGGCCGCCTTGCCACGACCCCTGCGCAGGCCTAGAGAATCTCCAGCGACGACGGGGGAAACACAGGAGCGGAGCTTCTCATGGACACGCCCACCCTCACCCTTGCCAAAAGCCAGTGCTATGTGGACGGCCGCTGGGTCGGCGAACCCAAGGTTCCCGTGACCGACAAGGCGACGGGCGAGGTCTTGGCGCGGGTGCCGGACTTCGGCGAGGCGGAGACGCGGGCGGCGATCGAAGCGGCAAGCCGCGCACTGCCGGCCTGGTCGAAGCTGCTGGCCAAGGAGCGCTCCCGGCTGCTGCGCCGCTGGTTCGACCTCATCGCCCAGAACACGCGCGAGTTGGCGCTGCTGCTCACCAGCGAGCAAGGCAAGCCGCTGGCCGAGGCGGCGGGCGAGATCGCCTATGCCGCGGGCTTCATCGAGTTTTTCGCCGAGGAGGCCAAGCGCGTCTACGGCGAGACCATCCCCACCTTCAAGGCCGACGCCCGCATCGTCGTCATCCGGCAGCCGGTGGGCGTCGTGGCAGCCATCACACCCTGGAACTTCCCCGCCGCCATGATCACCCGCAAGGCCGGCCCGGCCCTGGCGGTGGGCTGCACGATGGTGCTGAAGCCCGCCTCGGAGACGCCGCTCACGGCGCTGGCCCTGGCGGCGCTGGCCGAGCAGGCCGGCATCCCCAAGGGCGTGTTCAACGTCATTACGGGCAAGGCGAGCGCGATCGGCAAGGAGCTGACATCCAACCCTGAGGTGCGCATGCTCACCTTCACCGGGTCCACCGAGATCGGCCGCATCCTGATGGCGCAGTGCGCGCCCACCATCAAGAAGCTGGGCCTGGAGCTGGGCGGCAACGCGCCGTTCATCGTGTTCGACGACGCCGATCTCGACAAGGCCGTGGTCGGCGCGATGGCCTCCAAGTACCGCAACGCCGGCCAGACCTGCGTGTGCGCCAACCGCATCTACGTGCAGGAGGGCGTGTACGACGCATTCGCCGGGAAGCTCGCCGCCGAGGTCGGGAAGATGAAGGTCGGGCCCGGGACTGCCGAGGGCGTCACCGCCGGGCCGCTGATCAACAAGGCGGCGGTGGAAAAGGTCGAGGAGCACGTGGCCGACGCGGTCCAGCACGGCGCCATCGTCGTCATGGGCGGCAAGCGGCACCCGCTGGGCGGCAACTTCTACGAGCCCACGGTGCTTGCCAACGTCACGCGCGACATGCTGGTGGCGCGCGAGGAGACTTTCGGTCCGGTGGCCCCGCTGTTCAAGTTCAAGACCGAGGCGGACGTGATCGTGCAGGCCAACGACACGCCCTTCGGCCTCGCCGCCTATTTCTACGCCCGCGACCTCGGCCGGGTATGGCGCGTGGCCGAGGCGCTGGAGTGCGGCATCATCGGCATCAACGAAGGCATCATCTCCAACGAAGTGGCCCCGTTCGGCGGCTACAAGCAGTCCGGCCTGGGCCGCGAAGGCTCCCATCACGGCATCGAGGAGTTCCTGGAGACCAAGTACATGCTGATGGGCGGGCTGTGACGGTGCCGCGCGCGGTCTCCCTCTCCCCGCCCAACGCTGGCCTCGCCACGCACTCGACAGGGCGGGGAGAGGGTCGGGGTGAGGGGCAGGGGCACACTCTGAGCGCAGAATATGCGGCTGCCCCTCACCCTAGCCCTCTCCCCGCAAGCGGGGAGAGGGGATCCACGAGGCGTCCGTGACAACCGCCGACCAATACAAACGCCAGGCCGCCGAGCACGCGATCTCCCTCGTGGAGGATGGCATGACGCTGGGGCTGGGCACCGGCTCCACCGCGGCGCACTTCGTCGAACTGCTCGGCCACCGCGTCAAGCAGGGCCTGCGGGTCGTGGGCGTCCCCACCTCCGAGGCGACGCGGGCGCAGGCCGAGCGGCTCGGCATCCCCCTGACCGATCTCGACCGGCAGCCGTCGCTCGACCTCACGGTCGATGGCGCGGACGAGATCGACTCCCAGCTGCGCCTTATCAAGGGGGGCGGCGGGGCGCTGCTCCACGAGAAGATCGTGGCCATGGCCTCGGCGCGCGTGGTGGTGATCGCCGACCACTCCAAGCGGGTCGCCACCCTGGGGGCCTTCCCGCTCCCGGTGGAGATCGTGCGCTTCGGCGCCGGCGCCACCCGCAACCTCATCGAGGCGCTGGCCGCCGAGGCCGGCTGCTCGGGCGCGATTGCCGTGCGCATGACGCGGGACGGCCGGCCGTTCGTCACCGACGCCGGCCATTTCATCCTCGACTGCGCCTTCGGCCGCATCGCCGAGCCGGAGGCGCTGGAGGCGGCCCTGCGGTTCGTGCCGGGCGTGGTGGAGAGCGGACTGTTCCTCGACATCGCCGATGCCGCCATCGTCGCCGGACCCGATGGCGTGGGCGTGCTGGAGCGCGCCGAGGGCGCAGAATCGGGTTGATCCGGGTTTCGAGCCGGAGAAGCACCATTATCTCCGCCAGGAAGGCGACACGAAATGAGCAGGACGACTACTTCCGCCAGGCGCTCTGAACATGCAGGTGGACGGTCTGCAGGGAAGTCTGGCCGGCAGGACCGCGACCGGGACACCAACCTGGGGGGCATGGACTGGGAGGCGTTCTGCGCGTTGACCGACGAAGAAGTCATCGCGCGGGCGCTGAGGGACCCGGACAATCTTCCAGTCACCGATGAGGACCGCAAGCGCATGAAGCCGCGGCCCCGCGCCTACATCATCCGCCGGGCCTTCCGCATGACGCAGGAAGAGTTCGCGGAGGCGTTTCAGATCCCGATCGGCACACTGAGGGACTGGGAGCAGGGTCGCACCGAGCCGGACCAGGCCAATCGGGCGTATCTCAAGGTGATCGCCGTCGCCCCCGAGCTCGTGAGGCGCGCCCTCGCCCTGAGACCGGGGGAGACGATGAGCACCTGACCGATGAACCAGTACGACTTCGACTTGTTCGTGATCGGAGGCGGCTCCGGCGGCGTGCGGGCGGCGCGCATCGCTGGCGGCCACGGCGCCAGGGTCGCCATCGCCGAGGAGTACCGCTTCGGCGGCACCTGCGTGATCCGCGGCTGCATTCCCAAGAAGCTCCTGGTCTACGCCAGCCGCTTCAGCGACGACTTCGAGGACGCCGCCGGGTTCGGCTGGACCGTGGAGGGCACCCGCTTCGACTGGCCCACGCTGATCGCCAACAAGGACAGGGAGATCGCGCGCCTCGAAGGTCTCTATCGCGGCACCGTCGGCAATGCCGGTGCCACGGTGTTCGATACGCGCGCTACCATCGTGGACCCGCACACCGTGGCGCTGGCGGGCGACGGCCGCAAGATCACGGCGCGCGTGATCCTGGTGGCCACCGGCGGCCATCCCGTGAAGCCCGACATCCCCGGCGCCGAGCACGCCATCACCTCCAACGAGGCGTTCCATCTGAAGGAGCTGCCGGCCTCCATCCTGATCGCGGGCGGGGGCTATATCGCGGTGGAGTTCGCCGGCATCTTCCACGGCCTCGGCGCCAGGACCACCCTCGCCTACCGCGGCGAGAAGCTCCTGCGCGGCTTCGACGACGACCTGCGCACCGGGCTGATGGAGGAGATGGCCAGGCGCGGCATCGACGTGCGCGTGAAGGCCGATCCCGCGTCCATCGGCCGCAGCGGCCGCGGCTACGCGGTCACCATGCGGGACGGATCGACCGTGGAGGCGGCCTGCGTGATGTTCGCCACCGGTCGCGCGCCGAATACCAGGGGCCTGGGCCTGGAGGAAGCCGGCGTCAAGCTCGGCGCGAGGGGCGAGATCGTGGTGGACGCGGAGTCCCGATCCTCTGTCCCCAGCATCTATGCGGTGGGCGACGTGACCGACCGGGTGAACCTCACCCCCGTGGCCATCCGCGAGGGCCATGCGTTCGCCGACACGGTGTTCGGCGTCCAGCGCTGGACCGTCGAGCACGACCTGATCCCCACCGCCGTGTTCTCGACGCCCGAGATCGGCACGGTGGGGCTGCCGGAGCACATCGCCTGCCAGCGCTATCCCGATCTCGACTGCTATCGCGCCCGCTTCCGGCCGCTCAAGAACACGCTGTCGGGCCGCGACGAGCGCGTG
>DATBKR010000393.1:0-3749 GCA_036555805.1 Hyphomicrobiaceae bacterium
CGCCTGGTCCTCCAACAGCCGCACCGTACTCGCCCAATGCATGGTGGAGGAGGAGATCGTCGTGGCCCGCTTCTCCGGCCGCGCCCTGGAGAAGGCCGGCTCCATCAAGGTCAAGGGCGGCCCCGCCGGCATCCGCACCGCAGAGCCATAGGGCGGGAAGCTCCGCATAACCGCCAGGGTTCCGGACGGCGCGGTCGTCATCACCAACTTCAGCGAGATCGGCAAGCAGCCTCGCAAAGCGCGCCGGCCGAGAGCGGCGTAGACACGGCCATCGTGGCGCTGCCGGCCAAAGCTCGCTAGAAGCGACGCCATGGCAGCGAAGCTCTACATCCGGCCCATGGGGCGCATCGGCGCCCAGTTCGACCAGGGTGCGCGGGTGTCCGTGCTGGGCGTCGGCGGACGAAGCGATGTGTTGTTCGCGACGGTCGAACTGATCGAGCGGGAGGGCAGCGAGGTCAGACGCGAGGTGCGCCCGGCTGACCGGCTGCAGGCGCCGCCGTCGGGGTTGCCCGGCCTGCTGGACCGCCTCCGCGAACCCCGCCAGCCCATCGCGGGGCTCACGCTGGAGCGGCCGCGCATCATGGGCGTCATCAACGTCACGCCGGACAGCTTCTCCGACGGCGGGCGCTGGCTCGACCCGGGGGCAGCGATCGCGCAGGGCCTGCAGCTGGAGGCCGAGGGGGCGGACATCCTCGACATCGGCGGCGAGTCCACCCGGCCCGGCGCCGAACCCGTGAGCCTGGACGAAGAACTGAGGCGCGTCGTGCCGGTGATCGAAGCGCTGGCCGGGCGGGTGCGTGTGCCCATCTCCATCGACACCCGCAACGCCGAGGTCATGCGCCGCGCCGCCGATGCCGGCGCGCGCCTTATCAACGACGTGGCCGCGCTCGGGCACGACCCCGACGCCTTGCAGGTCGCTGCGGAGTCGGGGCTGCCCGTGGTCCTCATGCACGCCCAGGGCGATCCGCGCACCATGCAGCTCGACCCGCGCTACGACGACGTGGTGCTCGACGTCTACGACTGGCTGGAGGCTCGCATCGCCGCCTGCGAGGCGGCAGGCATCGGCCGCGGGCGGCTGATCGTCGATCCCGGCATCGGCTTCGGCAAGACGCTGGATCACAACGTGGCTCTGCTCGCCAGCCTGAGCACCTTCCACGGCCTCGGCTGCCCGATCTTGCTCGGGGCCTCGCGCAAGAGCTTCATCGGCCGGCTCTCCGGCGGCGTGCCCGCGCCCGAGCGCGCGCCAGGCTCGATCGCCGCGGCCCTCGCGGGCGTCGCCCAGGGCGTCCAGATCGTGCGGGCGCACGACGTGGCCGCCACGCGCCAGGCGCTGGCGGTGTGGGAGGCCGTGCAGCGGCCGGCCGGCTGGCGATAGCGAGGGTTGCCCGAAGGCGTGGCCCGGCAGCTCCCTTCGATCAGCGCGTGCTCCGCCTTGCAGTGCGCCGGCGAGTTGCGGGCTTCGCCCCAGTCTGGTCAGCCCTACTGCGGTGCGAAAACGGATCGCATTTGTCCGATGGCGCTCGCGTCTAAGTTGTGTAATCCTGAGTCATAGCTTTTGATCTCCGGCGCCCGGCGACGCCCGGCATGATGAGTGAACCACGCAAAGCCCGGCCTTTGCCTCCGCGGCCAAGGCCGGGCATTGTCGAGCAAGATTGACAATGGCAAGAGCCCACAAGGCGGCCCCCAAGGTTGATACCAAGGTTGATCCCAAGGCACATCCATCATGGCGCGCACGTACTTCGGGACTGATGGCATCCGCGGTCTGGCCAACCGCAGTCCCATGACCTCCGAGGTCGCTCTCAGGGTGGGCATGGCGGCCGGCAGGTCGTTCTCCAAGGACGACGGCCGCCTGCACCGGGTGGTGATCGGCAAGGACACGCGGCTGTCCGGCTACATGATCGAATCCGCCCTGATGTCGGGCTTCACGGCCGTGGGCATGGAAGTGTTCCTCCTGGGGCCTATGCCGACGCCGGCGGTGGCCATGCTGACGCGCTCGCTGAGGGCCGACCTCGGCGTCATGATCTCGGCCTCGCACAATCCTTATGAAGACAACGGCATCAAGCTGTTCGACCCCGAGGGCTACAAGCTCTCCGACAAGGCCGAGGGCGAAATCGAGGCGCTGATGGACGCCGACAGTGCCGGCCTGCTGGCGACCCCGGACCGCATCGGCCGCGCCAGGCGCATCGAGAGCGCGCGCGAGCGCTACATCGAGTTCGTCAAGCGCACGCTGCCGCGCGACATCCGACTGAACGACCTGCGCGTGGTGATCGACTGTGCCAACGGCGCCGGCTACCAGGTGGCGCCGGCGGTGCTGTGGGAACTGGGCGCCGAGGTGATCAGGATCGGGGTTGAGCCCGACGGCTGCAACATCAACAAGGAGTGCGGCACCACCGCGCCGGAGGCGCTGTGCGCCAAGGTGCGCGAGCTGCGCGCCGACATCGGCATCGCGCTCGACGGCGACGCCGACCGGGTGGTGATCGTGGACGAGAAGGGCCGCATCGTCGACGGCGACCAGATCATGGCGGTGATCGCCGAGAGCTGGCATCGCCGCGACAGGCTGGCCGCCGGCGGCGTCATCGCCACCGTCATGTCGAACCTGGGGCTGGAGCGCTATCTGAGCGGACTTGGCCTGAAGCTGGTGCGCACGCCGGTCGGCGACCGCTACGTGGTCGAGCACATGCGCAAGCACGGCTACAACGTGGGCGGGGAACAGTCGGGCCACATCGTGCTGTCGGACTTCACCACCACCGGCGACGGCCTGGTGGCCGCGCTGCAGGTACTGGCCGTGGTCGTGGGCACCGGCCACCCGGTGAGCGAGGTGTGCCGGCGCTTCGAGGCGGTGCCGCAGCACCTGCAGAACGTGCGCTACGCCGACGGCGCGCCGCTGGAGCACGCGATGGTCAAGAGCGCCATCGACTCCGGCAAGGCGCGGCTCGGCGAGAGCGGGCGGCTGCTGGTGAGGCGTTCGGGCACCGAGCCGGTGATCCGGGTCATGGCCGAGGGCGACGACGAGGTCCTGGTGCGGCAGGTGGTGGGCGACATCGCCGAGGCCGTGCGCACCGCCGCGCAGCAGGCGGCCGGTTAGGCCCGACTTGCCGGTCTTGACTCCGCTGCCCTGAAGCACCATAGAAGGCCGCTCTTGCCCCTGCCGGCGACGGCGGGGCGGTTTTGTTTGCGGAATGCAGCCGGGATTGGGGTCAGCCCCCTCGCCTCCAACGTCCATGAAGCTGAAATAGCGAGGAGGCGAGGGGTCTGGCCCCGTTTTTGGAGGGGTGCCCGAGTGGCTAAAGGGGACGGACTGTAAATCCGTTGGCTTCGCCTACGTTGGTTCGAATCCAACCCCCTCCACCAATTCCAGGGGCCAGGGATCAGCGATTAGGGATCAGCAAAGATACCGGTCAAAATCGGGAGTCCTGACCACTGACTACTGACCACTGTCCCCTGACAAGCGGGTGTAGCTCAATGGTAGAGCAACAGCCTTCCAAGCTGATGACGAGGGTTCGATTCCCTTCACCCGCTCCATTCCAGGGACCAGTTGACAGTAATCAGAAATCAGTATTGCCGAGCTCTTGATTGCTGACCGCAGACCACCGACCACTGAGGACGACATGGCCAAGGCGAAGTTTGAGCGGACGAAGCCGCATTGCAACGTAGGCACGATCGGCCACGTTGACCACGGGAAGACGACGCTGACGGCGGCGCTGACGAAGGTTTCGGCGGACCGGGGGTGGACGCAGTCTGCGGTGTCC
>DATBKR010000394.1:0-4152 GCA_036555805.1 Hyphomicrobiaceae bacterium
TTCTCGACCACGACGATGGCGTCGTCCACCACGATGCCCACGGAGAGCACCAGCCCGAACAGAGTGAGCATGTTGAGGGAGAAGCCGAAGCCCTGCATGACCGCGCAGGTGCCGATCAACGCCACCGGGATCGCGATCACCGGGATGATCGTGGCGCGCCAGGTCTTGAGGAACAGCAACACCACCAGCACGACCAGCACGGTGGCCTCGACGATGGTGCCGTAGAGGCTGCGGATCGCCACCTCGATGAACTCGGTCGGGTTGTAGGTGATGCGGTACTCGAGCCCCTTGGGGAAGCTCTTGGCCAGCTCTGCCATCGTCTCCTTTATGCCTTGCGTAGCTGCCACCGCGTTGGAGCCGGGCTGCTGGTCGACAACGACGATCACCGCCGGATAGCGGTCGGCGTAGCCCTGCGCGTTGTAGCTGAGCGCGCCCAGTTCCACGCGCGCCACGTCCTTGAGGCGCACGACGCGGCCGTCGGCGCCGGCCTTGACGATGATCTCCTCGAACTCGTCGGCGGTCCTGAGCCGGCCCTTCATCTGCAGCGAGATCTGGAAGGCGTTCTTGTAGTCCACCGGCGGCGCGCCCAGCGAGCCGCCCGCCACCTGCACGTTCTGGGCCCTCAGCGCGTCGAGCACCTGCTCGGCGGTGAGATCGCGCGCGGCCAGGCGCTCGGGGTCGAGCCACACGCGCATGGAATACTCGCGTACGCCGTACAGCGACACGTCGGCGACGCCGTAGAGCCGCATCAGCCGGTCGCGCACGTGGAGGAGGCCGTAGTTGGAGATGTAGACCTGGTCGTAGGTGTTGTCGGGCGAGATCAGATGGATCGCCAGCAGAAGGTCCGGCGAGCGCTTGCGCACCAGCAGGCCGTTGCGCTGCACCTCGTCGGGCAGGCGCGGCAGCGCGACGTTTACGCGGTTCTGCACCAGCACCTGCGCGCGGTCGATGTCGGTGCCGACGTCGAAGGTGACGGTGATCGACAGGTTGCCGTCGGAGGTGGACTGCGAGGCCATGTAGATCATGCCGTCGACGCCGTTGATCTCCTGCTCGATCGGTGCGGCCACGGTGTCGGCAACGGTCTGTGCGCTGGCGCCGGAATACTGGGTCGTCACGGTGATGGTGGGCGGCGTGATCTCGGGCAGCTGGGTGATGCCGAGCCTGCTGTAGCCGATGGCGCCGATGATGGTGATGACGAGCGCCACCACGGACGCGAAGATCGGGCGGGCGATGAAGAAATGGCTGAACCGCATGGGGGTGGTCTCACGTCACCTCAGATGTTGCTGGCGCGCGCGGGCAGAATCGTAGGGTGCAATAGCGCGTCAGCGCGTATTGCGCCGATTTGCCTAGCACGGAGGAACATCGCCCCAATGCGCTGCTGTCCGGAGCGCGACACTGGCTTCGATCCTCGCCTCACGGACGGCCGCCGCCGTCGGCGCGCCGTCAGCGTCATTCCTTCGCCTTCCCGGCGCCGCCCTGCGTGGATGTCGCTTCGGAAACGGCGATGGCCACCCGCTTCGGCTCGACCTTCACGCCGGGCCTTGCCCGCTGCAGCCCGCGCGTGATTACCCAGTCCCCGGCCGCGACGCCATCGCGCACCACGCGCAGGCCGTCGATCAGCGGCCCGAGCCTGACGTTGCGGCGCTCTACGGTGCCGTCACCCTCCACCACCAACACGTACTTGTTGGTCTGGTCGGTGCCGATGGCCTCGTCGGGCAGCAGGAGGGCGGCATAGCTCGGCATCCCCGTCACGCGCACGCGCCCGAACAGGCCCGGCGAGAACAGCCCCGTCTTGTTGGCGAGCACCGCGCGCGCCCGAAGCGTGCCGGTGCCCTGGTCGAGCCGGTTGTCGAGGAAGTCGAGCCGGCCCTTGTGGGGGAAGCCGCGCTCGTCCGGCAGCGCCACTTCGACCGGCGCGCCCACGTCGGCGGCCCCGGCCTTCACGCCGCGCTCGGCCAGGCGCTTGTACTTGATGTAGTTGTTCTCGTTGACGTCGAAGTAGATGAAGATCGGGTTCTGGCTGACGATGGTGGTGAGGAGCGTGGCGCCGGACACGCTGCCGGCGCTCACCCAGTTCCCCGCCGTCACCAGTGTGCGGCCGATGCGCCCCGAGATGGGTGCGGCGATGGTGGAGAACGACAGGTCGAGCTCGGCCGCCTTCACCTTGGCATCCGCCACCTTCACCGCCGCCTGGGCGTCGCGCAGCACCGACATGCGGTCGTCGAAGGTCTTGTCGGAGATGATCTTGCCTTCGATCAGCTTCTGGCCGCGCACCACGTCGAGGTTGGCGTTCTCGACCTTGGTGTTGGCCGCGAACAGCTCGGCCTGCGCCTGTTGCAGCGCCCGCTCGAACGGACGCGGGTCGATCACGAACAGCACGTCGCCCCGGGCCACTTCCTGGCCGTCCTTGAAGCGCACCTCATTGAGATAGCCCGAGACGCGTGCCCTGATCTCCACCGTCTCGGTGGCGTCGAAGCGGCCGGTGTACTCGTCCCACTCGACCACTTCGCGCTGCACGGGTTGTGCGACGCTGACCGCCGGGAGCGGGGCCTCCCGCTGCGCGGTCTGCGGCTGCCCCTGGTCGCAGCCGGCGGCGAGCGCTGCGAGAGCAGTCGCCGCGAGCGCCAAGCTCGCGCGCAAGCACCTCGACCAGCCTTCCAGCATATTTCTCCCCCCAGGCTCGCATGGCCCGAGCCAAGCTTGGCGGCGCGCGAACCGCCATTAGCCCGCCGGCTCAGCTGCAGGAAATCTCACCCGCAGCCGGCCGCCGACGCAACCCTGTCACTCCGCCGCGGCCCGTGGCTGCGCCACCGGTGCGTCCTGCGCGGGTGGGATGTGCTCGCGGCGGCCGGCGCCCAGCTTGCCGCCGATCCACTCCATAAGCAGGTAGACCGAGGGCGTGATGTAGAGCGTGAGCAGCTGCGACACCGCAAGGCCGCCCACCACGGCGAGGCCCAAAGGCTGGCGCAGTTCCGCGCCGGTGCCCCAGCCCACGGCGATCGGCAGCGTGCCGAACAGGGCCGCCATGGTCGTCATCATGATCGGACGGAAGCGCAACAGGCACGCCTCGCGGATGGCCTCGCGCGGGGAGGCGCCGCGCGCCCGCGCCTCGATGGCGAAATCGACCATCATGATGGCGTTCTTCTTGACGATGCCGACCAGCAGGATGATGCCGATCACCGCGATGATGGTGAGTTCCACATCGAAGGTCCACAGGATCAGCAGCGCCCCGAGGCTCGCCGACGGCAGGCCCGACAGGATCGTGATCGGGTGGATGAAGCTCTCGTAGAGGACGCCGAGCACGATGTAGATGGTGAGGATCGCCGCGAGAATGAGCAGCGGCTGGTCGCGGAACGAGCTCTCGAAAACCTGTGCGGTGCCGGCGAATGCCCCGGTAATGGTGGGCGGCATCTTCACCTCGCGCTCCAACTCGCGCATGGCGTTGACCGCCTCGCCGAGCGTAGAGCCGGGCGCCAGGTTGAAGGTGATGGTGACCGCCGGCAGCTGGCTCTGGCGCGCAACCGAGACCGGCCCGGGCGCCAGCGTCACGGAGGCCACCGAGTCGAGGCGGACCTGCTGCCCGGTGTTGCTGCGGATGTTGATCTTGGAGAGGATGCCGGGGTCGAGGGTCTGCTCCTTGTCCGTCTCCATGATCACCGCATAGTCGTTGGAGGGCGTGTAGACGGTGGCGATCTTGCGCGTGCCGAAGGCCGAGTAGAGCGTGGAGCGCAGCACGTCGATAGTCAGGCCGAAGCGGGCCAGCGCGTCCCGATCGACGTCGATCTTGAGCTGCCGGGCGCCCAGCGTCAGGTCGCTCGTCACGTCGGCGAAGCCCGGCGCGGCCTTCACGCGCTCGATCAGGCGCTGGGCATTGTCGTAGAGCTCGGCCTGATCGACGCTCGTCAACGTATACTGGTAGAGCGCGGCTCCGCTGCGGCTGCCGATGCGCAGATTTTGCAGCGGCACCGGAAACGTGCGGATGCCGGGGATGCCAGCGAGGCTGCGCCGCAGCCGGTTCTGCACGTCGCTGATGGTGGCGCGGTTGAGACGCTCGCGGCGCGGCTTCAGCTGCACGAAGATCGAGCCGCGGTTGAGTGTCGGATTATACGAGGTCTGCTGCACGTTGGAGTTGATGTACAGTACGTCGGGGTC
>DATBKR010000395.1:0-3645 GCA_036555805.1 Hyphomicrobiaceae bacterium
CTACCCGGTCTTCGTGCAAGTCCTTTTCACCTTCCTTGTCTACGGCTTGCTCGCCGTAGCCCGCTCCCACGCCATCGCCGCCATGGCTCGGCGCGGCGGCGGTGCCGACCTCGCCTTGGGGCGTGTGGCGTGGCCGCCCGCCGCCGAGAAGCGTGCCGCCAACCAGCGCAATCAGTTCGAACTACCGGTGCTGTTTTATGCCGTGGTGGCGTTTGCGCTCATCACCAAGGGCGTCGACGTCGTACTGCTCGGGCTCGCCTGGCTGTTCGTAGTGTCGCGCCTCGCCCACGCCGCCATCCACGTCGGCCCCAACCGGATGCGCTGGCGTTCCCCCGTCTTCGCCCTCGGCTTGCTGATCCTGGCAGGCATGTGGCTGAAGCTGTTCTTACACATCCTGACCGGCGGATTTGCCTGAGGTCATGCGGCCTGGCGCCCACATCAAGGCCGCCGTTGAGATCCTCGAGGAGATTCTGAGGCGGCATCGTCCCGCGGCGGCCGCCCTCGCCGACTGGGGCAAGAGCCACCGCTTCGCGGGCTCCGGCGACCGGGCGGCAATCGGCAATCTCGTCTTTGACGCCCTGCGCGGCCGGCGTTCGCTGGCCGCGCGCATGCAGAGCGATAGCCCGCGGGCGTTGGCGTTGGCGGCGGCCACTGGGGCGCTAGGTCTGACGCAAGCGGCCGTGATCGCTAGCGCCGACGGCTCTGCTTACGCGCTGGAGCCGCTAAGCGAGGACGAGCGGGCAGGGCTTTGGCGGCCGCCGGTACCCGATGCATCCCCAGGGATCGCGGGCGACATCCCGGACTGGCTTGAGCCCTCGTTTTTTCGCGCCTTTGGCGCGGCGGCCGGCGCGGAAGGCGCGGCGCTGGCGCGGCGCGCGCCCGTCGACGTGCGGGTCAACACGCTCAAGGCCGAGCGCGCCAAGGTGCTCAAGAGCCTGGCGCGATTTGGCGCGCGGGCAACCCGCTATTCTCCGCTCGGCGTGCGGCTGCCCGCGCCGGAAGGCGGCCAGCGGCAGTTCAACGTTGAGGCCGAGGTCGGCCACGGCCGCGGCTGGTATGAAGTGCAGGACGAGGGCTCCCAGCTTGCGGCCCTGCTCGCCGATGCCGGCCCGCGCCAACAGGTGCTCGATATTTGCGCAGGGGCCGGCGGCAAGACGCTGGCCTTTGCCGCCAGCATGCGCAACACCGGCCAAGTCTACGCCTATGACGAGGATGCCGTGCGGCTGCGCCCGAGCATCGAGCGGCTAAAGCGGGCCGGCGTGCGCAACGCCCAGGTGCTAGCGGCCGGCGACCAAGCCGCCCTCAGCGCACTCGGCGACCGCTTCGATCTCGTGTTCGTCGATGCGCCCTGCACGGGCAGCGGCGCCTGGCGACGCCGGCCGGATGCCAAGTGGCGGCTGCGGCCGGCAAACTTGGCGCAGCGGCAAGCCGAGCAGCGCACGTTGCTGTTGGCCGCCGCCGGCCACGTCAAACCTGGCGGCCGTCTCGTCTACGCCACCTGCTCGGTGCTGCCGGAGGAGAACGGCGACCAGAGCGCTTGGTTTCTGGCGGCCTGCCCCGGGTTCACTCGCCTGGCGTGGCGCGAGGCCTGGGCCCACGGCGTCGGCGGCGAGCCGCCTTGCTCCGCCGACGGCAGCGACCATCAGCTGCTGCTGACGCCGGCGCGCCATGGGACGGATGGGTTCTTCATTGCCGGCTTCCTGCGCCAGGCCTGAGTGTTGCCGCGGCAGGCGCTCGACAAAAAGAGCTTGCATCTGAGATCGATCGTCCACAGATAAAAGTTTGACAGCCGATGACGAGGGACTAATACGTTCGCGTTTTCCTGAGACCCTTCCGGGTCTCATCTGACCGCCGCAAGGCGCGTCGCCACGGGGAGCCGTCGTCGCCCCAGCGACCGCAAGCCGCCACTACTCGAGGAGGACACTCGTCCACCATGGTAATGCCGTCGAAGGCGAAGCGACCCAGGCGTCCTTCCGCCCGTTCGTGTCTCGGCCCGGTAGCGGATCTCGAGGCGCACCTGCCGGAAGAGTGGTGGCGTAAGCTTTTTAACGCCCTTTATGTGAAGACCGACGGCGACGTAGTCGAAAACTTGGAGAACACCCGTCGCGAGGTGGACTTCATTGTTTCCGCGGCGGCCGTGCAGCCCTATAGCCACATCCTCGACCTGTGCTGTGGCCAGGGCCGGCACTGCCTCGAGCTTGCCCGGCGCGGCTTCAAGCACGTGATGGGGCTCGACCGTTCCCGCTATCTCGTACGGCTGGCCAAGAAGCGGGCCCAGAGCGAGGGCCTGCCGGTGCTGTTCAAGGAGGGCGACGCCCGCAACCCACGCCTGCCCGAGAGCAGCGTCGATTGCGTCGCCATCATGGGTAACTCGTTCGGCTATTTCTCCAACAAGCAGGACGACGAGAGGGTGCTGACCGCGGTTGGCAAGATCCTTCGCCCCAGCGGCCAGCTCGTGCTCGACATCACCGACGGCGCCCACATGCACGAGAACTTCGAGAAGCGCTCGTGGGAGTGGATCGACGATCACCACTTCGTGTGCCGCGAGCGCTCCATCAGCCAGGACGGGGAACGACTGATCTCGCGCGAGGTTATCGTCCACGACGAGATGGGCGTGATCGCCGACCAGTTCTATGCCGAGCGCCTCTACACGCGCGAGAGCATCGGCAAGCTCCTGGAGAAGGCGGGCTTTCGCAACATCCGCCAGCACGGCCACGCCGAGGCGCTTTCCGACCGCGACCAGGACCTGGGGATGATGGCCCGTCGCATCCTGATCAGCGCCGACGCGCCGCACCTGCCGGTCCGCAAGGGCCGGGGAAAGCTGCAGGCGCTCGACGTGACGGTCCTGCTGGGCGACCACCGGCTGCCCGACCAGGTCAAGCGCGGCGGGGCGTTCAATCCCGAGGACATCGAGACCATCCGCAAGCTCAAGGACGCCCTGGCGGAACTGCCCAACTACAAGTTCCACTTCCTCGACAACCACGGCACGCTGGAGCGCGACCTCGCCGAGCTGCGCACCGACCTCGTGTTCAACCTGTGCGACGAGGGATGGAACAACGACCCGTTCAAGGAGCTGCACGTCCCGGCGCTCCTGGAGGTGCTGGGCCTCGGCTACACCGGCGCCGGCCCGGCCGGGCTGGCCGCCTGCTACGACAAGGGGCTGGCGCGTGCCGTGGCCCAGTCGCTCGACGTGCCGGTGCCGCTGGAGAGCTACGTGCGCCCCGGCGACCAGGGCGCCACGCTGCCCTCGGTGTTCCCGGCCCTGCTCAAGCCGAACCAGGGCGATTCGAGCCAGGGCATCACCAAGGAGGCCGTGGTTCACAACGAGAAGGCGCTGCTCGACTACCTCGACCGGCTCAGGGCGGACTTCCCCAAGCGCGGCGTGCTGGTGCAGGAGTTCCTGACCGGCAACGAGTACACGGTGGGACTGATCGGCAATCCCGACCAGGGCTTGCGGGCACTTCCACTTCTGGAGGTGGACTACTCGCGGCTCGATCCGGGTCTGCCGCGCATCCTGGGCTACGAGTCGAAGTGGATCCCGGAGAGCCCCTACTGGACCCAGATCGGCTACCGCGAGACCACGCTGGGCGACCAGCAGCAGCAGCAGCTGATCGACAACTCGGCACGCCTGTTCGAACGGCTGGG
>DATBKR010000396.1:0-15410 GCA_036555805.1 Hyphomicrobiaceae bacterium
CTGCACGGCGGCTGGCTGCACATCATCCTCAACATGTGGACGCTCTATATCTTCGGTCCGGCACTGGAAGACCGCTTGGGATCGGTGCGCTTTGGCATTCTCTATCTCTTGGCCGGCGTCGCCGCGAGCGCCACGCATGCGCTGTTCAATCCTGCCTCCGCGGTGCCGGCGCTCGGGGCCTCCGGCGCCATCGCCGGCGTGATTGCCGCCTACGCGGTGCGCTTCCCCTACGCCTGGGTGCGCATTCTCGTGCCGATCCTTTTCATCCCCTTGTTCTTCAGCATCCCCGCCGTCGCCTTTGCCGGCATCTGGTTCTTCATGCAGTTGATCCAGGGCACGAGCGAGCTCTTCTCGCCGTGGCAAATGGGTGGCGGCATCGCCTGGTGGGCGCACATCGGCGGCTTTATCGCCGGCTGGCTGCTGCTGGGCCTGCTTGATCCTGCGGCCCCAGCCGTGCGGGGTCAGCCCGGCTGGTACAACGGGGGGCCCTGGGAGCGTTCGGGACGCCGCTAAGCCCGGGCGATGCCGTGCTTGAGGCGGACGGCGCTTCAAGCTAAAAGGCGCGACAACTCCCCATTGATCCGAACGTCGAGGCGCCCGTGGCGAACCCCCAATACGTCTACCACATGCACAAGCTGTCCAAGACCTACCCTGGGGGCAAGCAGGTCTTGAAGGACATCTCGCTGTCGTTCTTCCCCGGCGCCAAGATCGGCGTCGTCGGCTTGAACGGTGCGGGCAAGTCGACCTTGCTCAAGATCATGGCCGGCGACCTCGAGGAGTATATCGGGGAGGCCTGGGCCGCGGACGGCGTTCGGGTTGGATACTTGGCGCAGGAGCCCGAGCTCGATCCCGCCAAGGACGTGCTCGGCAACGCCATGGAAGGGGTGGCGGAGAAGAAAGCGCTGGTCGATCGCTACAACGAGCTCGCCGCCAACTATTCCGAGGAGACCGCCGAGGAGATGGCGCGGCTGCAGGATGAAATCGAAGCCCAGGACCTGTGGGATCTCGACACCCAGGTGGAGCAGGCGCTCGATGCCTTGCGCTGCCCGCCGGGAGACCAGGACGTCGCCACGCTTTCGGGTGGCGAAAAGCGGCGCGTGGCCCTGACCCGGCTTCTGCTCGCCAAGCCCGAGATCCTCCTGCTCGACGAGCCCACCAATCACCTCGACGCGGAATCGGTGGCCTGGCTGGAAAGATATCTCAAGGACTACGCCGGCTGCATCATGCTGGTGACGCACGACCGCTACTTCCTCGACAACATCACGGAGTGGACGCTCGAGCTCGATCGGGGACATGGCGTGCCCTACAAGGGCAACTACTCGAGCTGGCTGGAGCAGAAGGCGAAGCGCCTCGAGGTGGAGAAGGGCCAGGAGGAGGCCAAGCAGCGCACGCTCAAGCGCGAGCTGGAATGGATCAGGTCCAGCCCCAAGGCCCGCCAGGCCAAGTCCAAGGCGCGCATCGCCGCCTACGAGAGGCTGGCGGAGGAGGCCGGGCGCGAGGAGACGGGCAAGGCGCAGATCCAGGTCCCCCCAGGGCCGCGGCTCGGCAGCCTCGTGGTGGAGGTCGAGGGCCTCTCCAAGGCGTACGGCGACCGGCTCCTGATCGACAACCTCTCATTCAAGCTGCCGCCTGGCGGCATCGTCGGCGTGATCGGGCCGAACGGCGCCGGCAAGACCACGCTGTTCAAGATGATCACCGGCCAGGAGAAGCCCGACACCGGCACCATCCGCCTGGGCGACACCGTGAAGCTCGGCTACGTGGATCAGAGCCGCGCGCACCTCGAAGGCAAAAAGACCGTGTGGGAAGAGGTGTCCGGTGGCAAGGACATCATGAAGCTGGGCGACAGGATGGAGATGAACTCCCGCGCCTACGTGAGCTGGTTCAACTTCAAGGGCCCGGACCAGCAGAAGAAGGTGGGCCTGCTTTCGGGGGGCGAGCGCAACCGCGTCCACCTCGCCAAGATGCTGAAGGAGGGCGGCAACCTCCTGCTCCTTGACGAGCCCACCAACGACCTCGACACCGAGACCCTGTCGGCCCTGGAGGCGGCGCTGGAAGACTTCGCCGGCTGCGCCGTGATTATCAGCCACGACCGCTTCTTCCTCGACCGCATGGCCACCCACATCCTGGCCTTCGAGGGCGACAGCCACGTGGAGTGGTTCGAGGGCAACTTCGCCGACTACGAGGAGGACAAGAAGCGCCGCCTCGGCGACGCCGCGGTCGAGCCGCACCGCATCAAGTTCAAGCGCTTCGAGCGGCGGTAGGCGGACGGTGCTGCCCGTGCTATGAGGTGAAACCCGCGTCCGCCGCGATCTCGCATTGCGAGGCCGAAGATGGAAGACGTCAGCATCGACCACGCCAAGGACCATCTGGAGGAGCTGATTGAACGCGCCGCCAAGGGAGAGGAGATCCGCATAAGCGATCCCCACTTCGGAACCGTCAAGCTCCTGCCAGTGGGTCCGACGGTTGTCATAAGCAAGCCGCGTCCTGAGCGCCGGCCTGGGCGCTGGAAGGGGCGGTTCACTGTGCCTGAGCGACTTTTCGAGCCGCTGTCAGAAGAAGAATTGGCTTGGCTGTCTGGTGAGCGCTCCAAGTGAGCTTCATACTCGATACCCACGTCTTCTTTTGGTGGATCACCGATGATGCTCGCCTCCAAACGAGGCATCGGCAAGCCATTGAGGCACGCAACGAGGACATCTATGTGAGCGCCGTCACCGGATGGTGAGATTGGCATAAAGGTCAAGCTTGGAAAGTGGCCGGAAGCGGCCGTCCTCGTGCCCGGACTGACCGGGAAAGTGCAGGATGAAGGCTTCGAGATCCTGGACCTCACGCTCGCACAGGCAGAGCGGGCTGGACTGATGGAATTGGTTCACAAGGACCCGTTCGATCGGCTGATTGCTGCGCAGTCGCTTGTCCTCGGTTTCCCAGTCGCTACGAATGATGCGGCTATGCCGCTGTTGGGCTGCCGCGTCGTGTGAGTGCCGCGGCGACGACGCTGAGTGTCATGGTCGAGGAGTTCACCCCGCTCGCCGCCGCGCAATCTCGGCGCGTGCCGCCTCCGCCAGGAAGCGCGAGCGGTTGTCGGCGATGGCGTCGATTTCGTCCAGCAGCGCCTCGTCCATGGTGATGTTTACGCGCTGCGCCTTGCCCGGCAAGGTCACCGGCACCAGCGTGATCGCGACCGTCGATGCGTCGCGCTGAGCAGCCACGACCTCGAGCGGCGTCGGCTCTGGCAAATCGTCGCCGTCGGCGACCATCAGGGCCACGTGGCCAGCGAGTGCCTCGTGCGCCCCCAGCACGGCCTCGTCGAGCGTGCTGCCCGCGCTCACGCAGCCCGGAAAATCCGGAAAGGCGACCCCATAGTCGCTGTCCGGGTCTTTGTCGACGACGGCTGGATAGACAACTCGCTTCATGGCATTGCTGCTGCCCTAGATCGAGGTGTGCTGACAAATGGCCAAATCGAGCCGAGCCATCCTCCGCTTGCTCGCGGCTGACGGCTGGTATGAGGTTGGACAAACCGGCAGCCACAAGCACTTCAAACATCCAACGAAGCTGGGCAAAGTGACCGTGCCCCATCCAAGCGGGATCTGCCGGCAAAGACTGCGAGGAGCATCGAGAGGCAATCGGGAATGGACCTTTCATAGGCTTCGTCAGTCGGCATGGTACACATCATATGCGCATAGCCCCTACGCAGTTTCAAGGGGCCTCACCACCAGAAAAACGTGGGTCTGCTCTCGGGCGGCGAGAGGAAGCGGGTACACCTCGCCTTGCCCGCGGTGCCGCTGGGGGAGGTGAAGCGGGCGGCGGGTGGGCCGCCTCTTTGTGGCCACCGTCTTGGGGGACAGAGCCGCGTAGCTGGCCTCTTACTGTGCGGATTTTCCTATGAAACGCTTGGTGCTTTGCTTCGACGGGACCTGGAGTACGCTCACCGACCCCAAGGCGCTCACCAACGTGGTCAAGCTCGCCAATCTGGTGACGGTGAGCCGCGAGGGGGTTCCCCAGATCACCTACTACAACTCCGGCGTCGGCACCGGCGGCCGGCTCGACCAGTTCCTGGGCGGGGTGTTCGGCTACGGGCTCAAGGGTAACGTCAAGCGCGGACTGACATTTCTGGCGCTGAACTGGGAGGCGGGCGACGAGATCTACCTGTTCGGCTTCTCCCGCGGCGCCTACACCGCACGCGCCCTGGCGGGCGTCATCGGCGCCGCCGGCATCCCCGTCGATATCAAGCACGCCGAGCACCACTGGAACCGCTATCAGCAGATCGCCAAGCTGCGGCCCAAACGTGGGACGCCGAGGGACTCGGAGGAATGGCGCAAGGCCGAGGCGGCCATCGACGAGATCCGCAAGGAGTTCGTGCACCTCGCGCGGAACGTCGACGACAACGGCAACTGGGAGGACGTGCGCATCAAGTGCGTGGGCGTGTGGGACACGGTGGGGTCATACGGCGTGCCGTCCGGCTTCGGTCTTGGCGCGCTCCCCTTCATGTTCACGTATTGGACGCGCGGCTTCCGCGATACGCGCTTCGGGCGCACGGTCGATGTCGGGCTGCATGCCGTTGCGATCGACGAGAGGCGCCGCCCGTTCATGCCGACCTTCTGGACGTTCAGGCAGAAAGCCGCGGACGAGGGGGCCGATGCGCCTCCCAACGTCGAGCAGGTCTGGTTCGCGGGCGTGCATGCCAACATCGGCGGCGGGTACGAAAACTGCGGCCTGTCCGACCTGTCGCTCGCCTGGATGCTGGCGCAGGTGCAGGAGAAGACGGGGTTGCGCTTCAACGACCTCACCGTCAGAAACGAGGTGTGGCCGTGCTCGGCCTGCATGCTCTACACCTCGTCGCGCTGGAACTGGATCAATCCGCGCCGGTCGGTCCTGCCCGAGCCGCCCTCGGGCCTCTGGGCCACCGTCATGCGCTGGCTCGGCCTGCGCCAACATCAGCGTGCGCGCATCAACGAGCAGGTGCACTGGAGCGTGAGCGAGCGCTTGGGCTGGCCGCAGGCGCTCGTCGACCGGGGCCCGCCGGGACGATACGCCCCGCCCAACCTCAAGCGCGGGGTGAAGGCCTTCACCGAGCCGTTGGTCCTCGAGGCGGGGCTGGCCGACCACAGCCGGCGCCAGTGGACCGGCAGGTGCCCCATGGAGCGGGCTGGTCTCAATCTCACCTGCCAATGCAAGGCGCGGGACCTGGGGGCGATGAAGCGCGGCGGCGCGGCGTCCGGCGCATCGCCGCCCATTGCAGCTTGATCAACCCAACCCCTGCAAGGCCGAAAGCACCAAGGCGCAGCTATCATACCAGCGAGCCAAGGCTTTCACCCGTCATCCCGGAAGCCGAGCGCAGCGAGGCCGTCCAGGACCTCCGGTCAACGAATCGAACTCGCGAGGTCCCGGATCGGAGCACTGCTCGCGCAATCGCTCGCATCGCCCAGGGGACTCGTGGCCGGGATGACGGGTCGAAAGTTGCGTTCGAAGGCATCACGCTGCGACCCGGCTCTTCTCCTTGGTGAAAGGGCTGAGGCCCAGCCACTTCTGCATCGACTTGGCGATCTCGGCGTCGCCGATCAGCTCGATCTGACCGGCCTCCACCTCCTTGGGGACGGTCGTCATTCCCATCCAGATCGCCGTCAAGGTGCGCAGCGGGCTTCTGACGTAGAGGTCCACCTCGAAGCCGGGATTGGTCGCGCACAGGTCGACCTTGCCGCCGCCGACCACGTCGATCACCAGCCACCAGGAGCGCTTGGCCGACTTAACCTCGGGGAAAAGGAAGTTCACGGTGCAGCGCCGGTTGGGCAGCGGCGTGGGATCGAGCCAGCGCCGCATGTCCCACATCAGCAGCGACGGGTCGAGGTTCTTGAGCGATACGGACGAATCCACCCAGCGCTGGCCCCAGAAACCAAGCGACATGATCACCGGGCGCAAATCCTCGCCGGCTGGCGTCAGCCGGTATTCCATGACGCCGGGCTGCTTGGCGGGTACCGTGACGATCACGCCGGCCTCCTCCAGCTCCTTCAGGCGCTTCGATAGGAGCGAGGGGGACATGAGTGGCACGCCGCGCCGCAGGTCGTTGAAACGGGTGGTGCCGCACAAGAGCTCGCGCAGCACCAGCGCGGTCCAGCGCGAGCAGACGATCTCCGCGGCCATCGCAACCGGGCAGAATTGGCCGTAGCTCGATCTATCAGACCTGTCGCCCACGGTATTTCTCCAATGATCGTGAAAACGCCAACTACTGCGGCTCAACGCGCAAAATGATAGTACAAATATTGTACCCGGGCGCGCCCCCGATGTCATCGCAAGACGGGCGATCGGCGGTTCGGGGCGCCCGGAAATGGGCGATTCAGCGCGGAAGGGCGCCGGTCGGCGCCTTCCGCCAGTACAGTTCGTTGACTGGAGGCCGCGGGCGCAGGCGGTCAGGATGGGCGCATCGTTTCCGTCGCCCGAGGAGAACCACCATGAGCGTTGCCATTGCGCCAAGGCCAGTCAGCAGGGAGATGAAGCGCGCGGTCGAGATCGCCCGCGAGCTTGGACCCGTCTTCGCCCGCCGCGCCGCCGAGACGGCCGACGAGGACCGCTTCGTCGCGGACGACTTCGCGGACCTGAAGGCGTCCGGCCTGGTCGAGGCGGGCGTGCCGGCCGAGCTGGGCGGCGGCGGGGCCGATGTGGACGAACTGGCCGCCATGCTGCGTGCGCTCGCCTACCACTCCGGCTCGACCGCTCTCGCCTTTTCCATGCACACGCACCAGGTAGCGGTCCCGGCCTGGCGCTGGTCGCACCAGAAGGCGGCGGCGGCGGTGGAGCCGCTGCTGAAGCGCATCGCCACGGAGCGGATCTTCCTGCTGTCGAGCGGCGGGTCCGACTGGATCGCCGGCTCCGGCCGGGCCGAGAAGGTGGAGGGCGGCTATCGCATCAACGCGCGCAAGATTTTCACGTCGGGCGCGCCGACCGGCGACATCCTGATGACGGGTGCGGTGCTGGATGCGCCGGAGGGCCCCACCGTGCTGCACTTCGGCGTGCCCATGAGTTCGCCGCACGTGAAGGTGCTCGACACCTGGCGCACGCTCGGCATGCGCGCCACCGCCTCGCACGATGTGCTGATCGAAGGACATGTGGTGCCGGAGGCGGCCGTTTCCGTGAAGCGCATGGCGGGCGAGTGGCATCCGGTGTTCCAACTCATCGCCACTGTCGCCTTCCCGCTCGTCTATGCGGTGTACCTCGGGGTGGCCGAGAGCGCGCGCGACCTGGCCGTCCAGCTTGCCAAGCGCAAGCAGCCGGGCAGGCACACCGTCGATCTCGCCGGCCGCATGGAGACCGAGCTGGCGGGCGCGCGGCTCGCACACGAGTCGATGCTTGCCGCGGTCCGGCTCAACGCACCGTCGGCCGCCACCGTCAACCAGGTCATGACCGGAAAGGCGCTGGTCACGCGCCATGCCATCGCCGCGGTCGAGTACGCGATGGAGGTAGCGGGGGGCGTCGGCTTCTACCGGTCGGCGGGACTAGAGCGCAAGTTCCGCGACATCCAGGCCGCCCGCTACCATCCGCTGCAGGCCGGGCCGCAGGCCGAGTATGCCGGCGCGATGGCGCTCGGGCTGCCCGTGGAGCGGATTTTCTGAAGCGTGCGACCGTAGGTTGGGTCGAGCGAAGCGAGACCCAACAACGTTTGTTGGGTCTGCGCCCCGGCATTCGCCGGGGCTTGACCCAACCCACAAGCTGCGTCGGCGCAAGTAGCGTTGAAGTAGGCCGCCCGCGGCCCACGTCACGTTGCGTGCCTGGCCGCCAGGACCTTCGGCGCCGTGTTGCGCCAAGCCATCCCGAGCGCGCTCTCGATCGTGGCGGCGTCCACCGAGGCGAGGCGAACCTGGGTCCAGCCGCGCCGGCCCCAGGCCCCCGCCGCCGGATTGAAGGCGGCCGGCTGCGCGGCCAGCAGGACCTCCTGCTGCGCCGGTGCCAGCTTCACCGTGCCCCAATCCTTGTCGGGCACGCCGAGCGAGGCGAAGACCTTGTTGCGCACGCGGAAGTCCGGATGCCCCATATGCGCCCCCTCCGTCGCCTCGGGGAGGCTGAGCGCCAGCCGGCGAAAGGTGGCTGCGGTCACGGGCATTGTCGCACTCTCTCATTGGCCGGGATTGCATTGCGGCACGCGGGGCGCGCTGCGGGCGGACGATGCCGACCTTTCCGGGGAATTGCGACCGTGCAAGGGCGCCTCCGGCGCGCGCTTGTACGCATTTGACAGCGCGGAACCGGGTTGGCATAGGCATCGCTGACGCAAGTATCAGAGGCAAGTATCAGGAGCCCAGCGCTGCACCGATGCCGAAGATCACCTACATCGAGCACGACGGAACCGCCCGCACGGTCGAGGGGGAGGTCGGCTCCACCGTCATGGAGACGGCGCTCAAGAACGACGTACCCGGCATCGTCGCCGAATGCGGCGGCTCGTGCACCTGTGCCACCTGCCTCGTGCACGTGGACGAGGCGTGGGCCGTCAAGGTGGGCACCCGCTCGGACGAGGAGGAAGACCAGCTCGACAACGCCTTCGACGTTCGGCCCAACTCGCGCCTGTCCTGCCAGATCGCGGTCACCGACGAACTGGACGGCCTCGTCGTGCACACGCCCTCGTACCAGGGCCGCTAGTTCTAGTTCTAGGGATTAGCTTTCCAACCGGGGCACCCCGGAATGTGGGGTTAGGAGACGGTGTCTTGAAATGCGATAGTATCAACCCGCTGCAGATGTGTTTCTTGAGAGGGATCAGGGAATAGGGATTGGGGGTGGGTTCTTGGGGAGCAGGTTCTCTGAAACCCAATCCCCAATCCCTGATCCCAAGGATCGAAGCCGGGAATGGAGTACCAGCCATGGAATGGTATCTGCCGGTGATCTGGGCCGCGCTGATCGGCGTTGCGGTGGCCCTGTACGTGATCCTCGACGGCTTCGACCTGGGCCTCGGCATCCTGTTCCCCGCCTTCCGCAGCGAGCGCCACCGCGACCTGATGGTGAACACCGTGGCCCCCTTCTGGGACGGCAACGAGACCTGGCTGGTGCTCGGCGGCGGCGGCCTGCTGGTGGGGTTCCCGCGCGCCTACGCCGTGCTGATGCCCGCGCTCTACATCCCCGTCATCCTGATGCTGCTCGCCCTGGTGTTCCGCGGCGTGGCCTTCGAGTTCCGCTCGGTGGCGCGCACCAGCAAGCCGTGGTGGGACCGCGCCTTCTGGCTCGGCTCCACGCTCGCCGCGTTCTTCCAGGGCGTGATCCTGGGCGGCCTCATCCAGGGCATCACGGTGGCCCACGGCCAATTCGCCGGTGGCCCGTTCGACTGGGCCACGTCCTTCTCGGTGGTGTGCGGCCTCGGCGTGGTCGCCGGCTACGCCCTGCTCGGGGCCACCTGGCTCCCGATCCGCACGGAAGGCGAGGTGGCCGACCGCGCCCGCGAACTCGCCAAGCCGCTGATTCTCGTCGTCCTCGCATTCATGGCAGTGGTGAGTCTATGGACGCCCATCGCCAGCCAGCACATCGCCCAGCGCTGGTTCTCGCGGCCCAACATACTCTACCTGTGGCTCGTGCCGCTCGTCACCGCGCTGGTCGCGTGGGCCGGCTGGCGCTGGCTGGAGGCGCGCCGCGAGGTGCTGCCCTTCCTCGCCGCCGTCGGGCTGTTCCTCCTGGGCTACCTCGGGCTGGTGATCTCGTGGTTCCCCTATCTCGTGCCGCCCACCCTCACCGTGTGGGACACCGCCGCCGTGCCGGCCAGCCAGATCTTCACCCTCCTGGGGGTCATGTTCATGCTGCCGATCATCCTCGGTTACTTCGGCTTCGTCTACTGGCTGTTCCGCGGCAAGGTGCGCGAGGGCGAAGGCTATCACTGAGGTTGAGCCCGATGGCGGTGTGCCCAACCTGCGCCTCGCCGACCGCCGCGGCGACGCCGCCGTCACGCCTGCAGCAACGACTTCTTCAGTATTACATGGATGCCCTTGGAGCCGTTCACCGTCTGCGTGACGTGCAGATCGGCGGCCAGGCTGCAGAGGGTGTAGGCGTCCTCTCTCGACAGGTTGGTGCGCTCGCAGATCAGCCGGATCATGTCCCGCAGGGCAATCACAGCGCACTGGTCGAGGTCCGGATCCATGCCCATGGTGATGTAGTGCTCGGGCGTCTCGGCGCGCGGATACGTGAAGCCGAGGTCGTCGCGTACGATCAGCTCGAACGTTCCCTGCAGGGCCGTCTCGATGGCGGTGATGCACACCTCCCCGTCGCCCTGCGCGCCGTGCCCGTCGCCGCACGAGAACAGCGCGCCCTCGACGAAAATGGGCAGGAACAGCGTGCTGCCGGCCACCAGTTCCTTGTTGTCGAGGTTGCCGCCGTGCGCGCGCGGAACGATGGACGTGATGCGCCCCCACGCCTTCGGCGGCGCCACGGCCATGATGCCGAAGAACGGGGCCAGCGGCAGCTCCAGCCCCCAGGGCATGCGCCCGACGTTGCGCTCCTTATCGAGCGGGATGTGGATCAGCCGCGTCTCGTGGAAATCGTCCTGCAGCGTGCCGGCCAGCGGCCGGATCAGGTTGTAGCCCCAGTCCTGGCGCAGCTTCACATCGAGAATTTGCACTTCCAGCACCTGTCCAGGCTTCGCGCCCTTCACGGCAATGGGCCCTGTGAGGATGTGGGGGCCGCCCTCGAAGCGCTCGGCGCGTTCATGCACTTCGGCGAGCTCCGGGGGAACATGGAAACCGGATTTGGGGATGAAGTCCGGTGCACCGCTCAGCGTGTCGACGGTCACCCGGTCGCCGCTGTCGATGGTCAGCACCGGCTTGCGAGCGGCATCGAAGAAACCCCAGTGGCAGGTCTCGGCATTGGCTTTCAGGTGGTGGTGCATCGCTCACTCCAGGTTGCGGATGCTGCGGGGGAGCAGCAGACAAGAGATTAACTCGTCCATCTCAGACCGCCGCAAGCGATTCCGGGGCCGGCCGCCTGCCAATCCATCCCGCCGCCTGCCCGCTGCGCCGGTCGGGTTCGCGCGCTGCTTCGAGGTGGCAGCCCTCGACCGCGGCGCGCGCCAGGTCCAGAGTGCCTGGCCTAACCAGGAGGAGGGACCCCGATGCACGCCGTGAGCATTCCCAAGTGGGCGGTGGAGCGCGTCATCGAGCGCCACGGCACTGCACATCCTTACGCCGATCTCGACCCCGCCCGCACGGCGCTCGTTGTGGTGGACATGCAGAACGGGTTCATGGTGAAGGGGGTGGCGCACGCCCTGTGCCGGACCGCGGTGGAGATCGTGCCCGACGTCAACAGGCTCGCCGACGCCGTGCGCCGGACCGGCGGCCGGGTGGTGTGGATCAGGAACACGTACGATCCCACCTGGCTCACCATGCATGCCAAGGTGCGCCCCGAGAAGGTGGCCAAGCGCATCGAGTCCATGACCGAGGGCTCGACAGGGCACCAGCTCCATCCCGCGCTCGATGTCCAGCCCGGAGACTCGATCGTGCAGAAGTACCGCTTCAGCGCCTTCCTGCCGGAGTCGTCGGATCTCGCCGTGCGGCTGCGCGCGGGGCGTTACGATGCCGTGCTGATCGCCGGGACGGTGACCAACGTGTGCTGCGAGTCTTCCGCACGGGATGCCATGATGATGAATTTCCACACGGTCATGGTGAGCGATGCCAATGCGGCTAGCAGCGACGAGGAGCACAACGCCTCGCTCGTGAACTTCTACGTCACGTTCGGCGATGTGATGGACACGTCCCACGTTATCGAGCGGCTGGAGGCTGGCGCGGCGACGCGCGTTGCCGCCGGGTAGGTTGGGTCGAGCGAAGCGAGACCCAACAAATTGCGGGCGCCACCGCTCCCTGATGTTGGGTCATCGCCCGGCTTGCGCCGGGCTCGACCCGACCTACGCGCCGCGTGTTCCCAGATAGGCGGCGACGACATTCGGGTCGCTCAGCACCCGGCCGGGCTCGCCGCTGGCGAGGGTGCGGCCGGAATTGAGCACGTGCACGCGGTCGGCGAGGTCGGCCACCATCTGCATGTCGTGCTCGATCCAGATCATGGCCAGCTTCAGGTCGTGCTTGATGCGCAGGATGAAGCGGGCGAGGTCGTCGCGCTCGTCGCGGGTGAGGCCGGCTGAGGGCTCGTCCAGCAGCAGGAGCGACGGCTCCAGCGCCAGGGCGCGGGCGAGGCCGACGATCTTCTGGATGCCGAGCGGAAGGGCGCCGGCGGGCATATGCCGCATGCCCTCCAGCTCCACGAACTCGACGATGCGCTCGACGTCCTCGCGGTGCCGCACCTCCTCGCGGCGCACCGCGGGCGAGAACAGCAGGCGCTGCAGCGGGTTCGTGGAGAGCCGCGCATGCCGCCCGGCCATGATGTTGTCGAGCACGCTCATGTGCGGGAACAGTTCGACGTGCTGGAAGGTGCGGGCGAGCCCGAGCCGCGCCACCGCCCGCGGCGAAAGGTGAGAAATGTCGCGGCCGCGGAAGCGGATGCGGCCGTCGCCCCTGTAGATGCGGCTGATGCAGTTGAGCGCACTGGTCTTGCCGGCGCCGTTGGGGCCGATGAGGGCGAACAACTCGGCGGGCCCGACCGCGAACGACAGACCCTCCAGCACCGAGAGGCCGCCGAAGCGCAGGCTCAGGCCCTCCACCTCCAGCTCAGCCATACCACCTCCGGCTGCGGCGGTATTGCTTGACATCGCGGTAGCTGCGGCGTGCCCCGCCGCGCGCCTGGCCGAGGTAGAATTCCTGGATGTCGGGGTGGCCGCGCAGGCGCGCGCTGTCGCCGTCGAGCACGATGCGGCCGTTCTCGAGCACGTAGCTGTAGTCGGCGACGGCGAGCGCCACGGTCGCGCTCTGCTCCACCAGCATCACGGTGATGCCGAACTCGCGCCTGATCTCGACGAGGCGGGCCATCAGCTCGTCTACCACCACGGGGGCGAGCCCGAGGGACAGCTCGTCCACCAGGAGCAGCACGGGGTTGCACACGAGCGCCGAGGCGATCGCCAGCATCTGCCGCTCGCCGCCCGAGAGAAGGCCGGCAATGCGGTGGCGCAAGTCGGCGAGGCGCGGGAAGCTCTGCGCAACGCGCTCCTCGCGGCGCCGGCGCGCGGCGGCGCTCTCGCGCGGGGCCGCGGGCACCGCCAGGTTCTCGGCCACCGTGAGGTTGGGGAAGACCTTGTCGCGCTCCGGCACCAAGGCGATGCCGGCGCGGGCGATGCGGTGCGGTTCGGCGTTCTCGATGCGGCGGCCCTTGAAGCGGATGCTGCCCTCGGTGACGCGCGCGTCGTCGATGCCATGGAAGCCGGAGATGGCACGCAGCAGCGTGGTCTTGCCGGCGCCGTTGGTCCCGAGGATGCCGACGGTCTGCCCGTGCGGCACCGTGAGGGAAATGCCCTGCACGGCCGTGATAGCGCGCCGGTAGACCACCTCCAGCTTGTCGACGGCGAGCAGCGGTTCTTTCATCTGCGCCGCCCCGGTATGGCGGTCATGGGCCGGTGCCTGAACGGCCACATCAGGAAGTAGGTCTGCACGCGGCGCCAGATGCCGACGAGGCCCAGCGGCTCCAGCACCAGGAACAGGATCATCACCGCGCCGAAAGCGGCGTAGTTCACGGCGAACAGCGCGCCGGAATAGCGCTGGGCGCCGGGGAGCGCGCGCAGGCCCGCCTCGATGGCGTAGGGGAACAGCGTCACGAAAATGGCCCCGAGGATCGCGCCCAGGAGCGAACCCATGCCGCCGACGATGATCATCGCCACGTACTGGATCGACAGGAACAGCGAGAACGCCTCGACCGAGACGAAGCCGCGGTAGTAGGCGAAGAGCGCGCCGGCGAGGGCGGTGAGCGCGGAGGAGATGACGAAGGCGAGGAGCTTGTGCGCGGCGACGCCGATGCCCAGCGCCTCCGCCACCGTCTCGTTGGCGCGAATGGCAGCCCAGGCCCGGCCGGTGCCGGTGCGCAGGAGGTTGAGGCACAGGAGGAGGGTGGCGACTGCGGCGGCGAGCAGGACGAAGTACCAGGCACGCCCGCTGTAGACCGCGAACGAGCCGATGGACGGCGGGTCGATGACGACGCCGGTGGAGAAGCCGCGCCTGGTCTCGTATTCGCCGCCGAGATAGACGATCAGGAAATGCAGGGCGAGCGTGCTCACCGCCAAATACAGCCCGCGCAGCCGCAGCGACGGCAGCCCGAAGATGACGCCGAGCGCCGCGCCCACCAGGGCGGCGGCGGGCAGCGTGAGCCAGAACGGCGCCTCAAGCTCCTTGAACAGGATGCCGACAGTGAAGGCGCCGGCCGCCATCAGCCCGGCGTGGCCAAGGGACACCTGGCCCGCGTAACCGGTGAGCAGCATCAGCGCGAGGGCGCCGATGGCGGCGAGGAACACCTGGCTGGCGAGGTCGAGTAGCACCGGAGAGGCGAGGAACGGGAACAGGCCCAGCGCGGCGAGCAGCACGACAAGTGCGGTGCGCTCGCTGCGCGACTGGATGAGCGCCAGGTCCTGCACGTAGCCGGTGCGGAAATAGCCGCTGGTGCGCGGTCGCCTAGACACGGTCGAGTTCCTCGCGCGTGCCGAACAGGCCCCACGGCCGCACGACCAGCATGGCGATCAGCACCAGGAACGGCACCACCTCCGACAGGAGGGGGTCGACGTAATGGATCAGCAGCACCTCGGCGCTGGCAACGATGAGGGAGCCGGCGAGCGCGCCCACCAGGCTGTCGAGCCCGCCCACCAGCGCCGCCGGGAACGCCTTGAGGCCGATGATGGCCATGGTCTGATCGAGCCCGGAGTCGAGCGCGATCAGGATGCCGGCGAGCGCGCCGGTGAGGGTCGAGAGGCCCCAGGCCAGCGCGTAGACCGCGTGCAGGTTTATGCCGCGCTGGGCCGCCAGCAGCGGGCTCTGGCCGGCCGCGCGCATGCGCAGGCCCCAGCGGCCGAAGCGCAGGAAGGCGAACAGGGCGCTGTAGACGAGGGCCGTGGCCGCCACCAGCATCGCCGCGCACAGGGAGATGCGGCCGCCGCCGGGGAGTGCGATGGCGAAGTTGGCGATCTGCAACCGCTGCGCCGGGTACTGCTGCTGCGCGGACCAGACGAGCACCGTCGCTCCGCGCAGCAGGATGCCCAGCGCCACCGTGGTGAGCACCGCGGCCAGCACCATCTCGCCGGTCATCTTGCGCATCAGGAACAGATAGACCAGCACGCCCACCAGCAGGCTCAGCCCCGCCGCCGCGGCGATTGCGACGAGCCAATTGCTGCTTACCAGTGAGGCCGTCGTCACGAGCAGGTAGGCGCCGAGCATCATCAGCTCGCCGTGCGCCAGATTCAGCACCCGGCTCACGCGGTAGATGAGCACGTAGCCGCACGCGATCAGCGCGTAGATGGCGGCCAGTACCACGATGTTGACGGCGAGCTGCATTATTGTCTGCGTGAGATCGTGAAGTCGTGAGATCGTGAAGTC